>PLEQ01000474.1 GCA_003136475.1 Deltaproteobacteria bacterium | reverse complement strand
ACGTAGGACAGTCGCAAAGCCAAGCAGGGCACGGAGCCGAGGTAGAGTTCCTTGGCGCTATAAAAGGGAAAGGCTTCAGGACTCATCGCATCATCACACAAGCTTTGCAAAACTTTGCGAGCGTGCGGGCCCCAGATGCCTAAACTGCAATAGCTGGATGTCAGATCTTGCACATTCACACCGTGCTCTGGGAGATTCTGTAGCAACCAAGCTTGGTCGTGACGTCCGATGGCTCCGCCTGTGATGACCCAGAAGCGATCGGAGGCCCAGCGTGTGATGGTCAAATCACATTGAATGCCACCGGCTGCATTCAGCATGCTGCTGTAGACGATTTTGCCAAGGGGAACATCGATTTGATTGGCAGACAGTTTTTGTAGAAAAGCTAAGGCGCCCGGTCCGCTGACTTCAAGTTTGGTAAATGCCGTCAAGTCAAAGAGGGCAAGCTTCTCACGCGTGGCTTTGTGTTCTTTACCGATGATGGGGGACCAAAATTTTGCGGTCCAACCAGAACGTTGTGGCCACGCGCTCTCTTCAGCCAGAGAGTGATTGCTTTCAAACCACTGGGGGCGTTCCCATCCCGCTGATTCAAAAAAGACAGCACCCAGTTCCAGCAAACGAGGATAGAAGGGGCTTGTGCGCAGTGGTCGGGGTGAGGCCATTTGTTGGAGGGGATGGATGATGTCGTAGACTTCGCGATACTGTTGGGCGCCCCGGAGTCTGGTATATTCTGGGCTTTTGCTATGATCCCAGAAACGATTGCAGTCGAGTTCACGCAGATCTACGGTCGGTGTTTCCTGAGAGAGGAGTTCAGCCACCACGCGTCCGACACCTGCCGCATGCGTCACCCAGACCGCTTCGGCAAACCACAGACCCTTTAATTTGAGCGACTCCCCGACGAGGGGATTGCCGTCCGGAGTGAAGGAGAACATACCGTTGAAACGCTCGCCTAAATCTGTGGTCTTGAGACAGGGTAAAATCTCGCAGGCGCTGGTATAAGCTTTGGCAAAATGTTCTTCACTGAAAGCGCGTTTAGCAGGATGAGGCTGAGCGCTGTGCGGGGCTCCGAGCGTGTAGGGATTGACGACGAGCGGCTCATGATAATAACTACCGATGCCCAAATGCTGGCCATGTTGCCGAAAATAGAGTGAGCGATCTTGGTGGCGCAGAATCGGCAAACGGATTTCTTGGGTCTCCTCAGCGAGTGCTTGCACTTGCGTCGTGTGCACGTATTGGTGTTGAACGGGTACGAGGGGGATCGGCTCTCCGAGCATTTTGCCAAGTTCTGGACCCCAAATACCTCCGCAAAGCACCACTTGCCCGCAAGTGAGCGGGCCTGCGCTGGTGAGTACGCCACGCAGACGCCCAGCTTCCTTAATAAAACCTGTCACCCGTGTTTGACCGTAGAAGCTACAGCCTTCGTTTTGAGCGGCGCGTGCCATCGCTGAGACCGCTCGTACAGCTTTTGCGATGCCATCCGATGGTACATGCAGGCCACCACAGATCTTCGTCGCATTGACCAATGGAAAAAGTGCACACACTTCTTGCGGGGACAGCAGTTTGGCACCCAGTCCCCAAGCCAGAGCTCGGCCCCCTTTGTTTTTCAAGTCGGCCCAGCGTTCGGAGCTTGTGGCCAGTTCGATGCTACCGACGGGATAAAAGCACGGTTCGCCATCCTCTTGCAATTCGCGATACGTTGCTACGCTCCACTGCGCAAGTTGGCACATGGTTTTGGAAGCATTCAATTCAAAGATCAGACCAGGGGCATGCGAGGTCGAGCCACCGGTTTCGAAGAGCGGGCCCTGGTCGAGGACCACGATGTTCTTCCATCCCTTACGGGCTAGAAAATAAGCGGTACTGGCACCCACGATTCCGGCACCGACTATAACGATATCTGCATGCGTCTTTTTCATAAAAAACTTTCGTCTTAGGCTAGTTTTCGGCGTCCCGGTAGCCGGAAGAGGGAAATATCATGGCGTGTTGTTCGCGACTGTATGAGGTGGGCAGCGATTTCACCGATCACACTACAAAATTTGAAACCGTGGCCTGAGCAAGGTGACAGCACCAAGACCTGCGAGTGCGCAGGATCTTCGTCAATAATAAAATGTTCGTCTGCGGTATTGGTGGACATACACGGTGCCAGTGCCATCGTCGGGCCTGCACTTTTTGGAAAGTAGCGAGCGGCAAATTCGCGCAGAACACTTTCATCCTCTTCCGTGCATAAGTGGTTGAGGTCTTGCGGACGGATGTTCTCATCCAAATGATGGTAACGACCAAGCTTGAAACCCGGCACGCCATAAATGGGCAGTCCGTAATAACGACCCTCGGGGGCCTGCATGTTAAAGACGGGAAAACGATCCGGCATAAATAGACTTGTATCTTGGGGTTGGAACCAGCCTAAGACTTGGCGTTCAACCTGGGTGAAGCGCAAAAGATTCTTTAAGCTGTGACCGGTCCAGGCGCCGGCAGTGAAAACGATCTGCTCAGCTTCATAGACGCCCCGACTCGTCTTAATGCGGACACCGTTCGGAGTGGGTTCCCATTCCTGCAGTTCTTCGCGGGCCCGAATTTCAGCACCTAGCACTTGTGCAGCTTGAACATGAGCAACGATGCACCGTTCTGGTGTTAGAAAACCACCGAAGCTTTGCAAGACGGAGAGCATGGTGTCCGGCAGAACATAAGCGGGAAAACGTTTGTGCACTTCTTTTGCGCTCAGAATTTCATGCGGTAGATCATGCAACTCACAGGAAGCCCGGGAGCCTTCGAAAGTGAGATCGCCCGGCGAACCGGCATCGATCGATCCCGTTACAAACAGTAATTGCTCACCGACATGCTCTTGGAGCTCGCGCCACAATTCAAAAGCTCGACGCAGAAGCGGCACATACGACGGATGTTCGTAGTAACACATGCGGATGATACGCGTGATCCCATGGGACGACCCGAAATTATGCGGAATGTTAAATTGTTCGAGTCCAAGCACGCGCAAACCGCGTTTTGCCAGGTGGTAGGTCGCTGCTGAGCCCATACCTCCGACACCGACGACGATAACATCATAGTGAGAACTCGTTTGCCTAGACATGGAGGGTATCCATTTTGAGGTTTTGAGACAAGAAGTAGAAATCGTGAGTTTCCTGATCACCCTGCGGTATGCGGTTTTTTCCGACCATGCGATCGATCAGCATGTTTTGAAAACGATGAATCGGTTCCTCGAAGCGCTCACACATGCGGCCGCCCGGATAGGCCTGCGTCGCAATGCCCAGCTGCACGCGTTGCACAGCTTCGAAGTCTTGGCGATTGACGCGATCCCAGTACTGAAAGATCCCGTCGATCTGCGACTGGCAGTCTGGTATCTGGCTGCTCTCGGGATGCACCAAAAGATCCGCATATTCCAAGGTGCCATCGGGCGCCTGCGGATTGAGCAGCAGCGTAAAGAGATGGTTGGGGAGAAGGAAGAGTGAGATATTTGGGAAAATATGAATCCACATGGCACTCTCGCCTTCCGTCGCATTGAGCCCAGGCATCGGTGCGAGTCTATCCAAGGGACTGGTGGAATCCTTAGTCAAGGGTGAGGTGCAAAAACCCATGTACATCCCAGCGCCTTGGTAGCGGTAGTGCAAGTTGACTTTTGAGACTTTAACCAGTTCGGGATGAATCGTCGGCAAATGATAGTATTCGATGAAGTTTTCAGCGATGAGCTTCCAATTCGCTTTTACCGAGTAAGGCACGCGCTTACTGAGCCGCATTTCTTCCAACGGATAACGTGCCAACCGTTGGGGCAGGTCGCCCAGCCAGTCCATTAATGAACACGCTTGTCCATCAAGATTGACAAAAATAAAACAGCCCCAAATCCACACTCGAACCGCTAGCAAACCGTAGTCGTCTTTACAAAACAATTTTTGGGAATGCTCGGTATAAAATTCAGCTTCACGCTCTTCCAAGTCATGGCCTTTGAAGAGCGGTGTCACCAAGAGATCCCCACACGTATCATAGACCCAACTATGGTAAGGGCAACGAAGGGTGTTGTACTGACCAGCTTTTTCGATGAGTTGAGAGCCGCGGTGCCGACACACATTGTAGAAAGCCCGGATCGTATTTTTTTTGTCGCGAATGACAAAAATCGGCTGTCCTGCAACTTGCGTGGTAAACGCGCAGCCTTGTTCACGCACCTGGTCGGTATAACCGACACAGACCCAACTCTTGCTGAAAACTTTATCCTGTTCAATTTTGAAAAATTCCTGAGAGCGATACGCATCAGGGACTAGGGTTCGGGCAAGACTCACGTGTTCCCGGGTGTGTCGGTACGTGTCTTCGTGAGTGTAGTCGAGGTGCATAAGATCTCCTACCCAGTCGGTTGGAGCCACTATACATAGTTCGAACTTGAGATCAAGATGAAACGGGGCAGCCAACTGCAGGAAAGACTTAGAGTTTTATCATCATCTATAGAAAGGAGAGCTAGTTATCCTTAACTATTTTTATAGNNTGTCGCCGTATATCCTAATTAGAGATGATTTCTATGCAAATTTCCTTCAAATCTTTTGTTTTTCTTCTGCTCGCTTCTTCCTTGTCAGGCTGCGGAGGACCAAGCGAAAATTCGGAGGAATCTCCGATGCTTTCTATCCCAAATGGAAGGAGCATTCACTTTATAAGCTATGGTGACGAAATCTTTGCCAATTCACGGGAGCGCCTGGGAAGAGAAGCTAGAGAAAGCGGATGGTTTGACCAAGTGGAAACGCATTCCCCAGCCAGCATTCAAGATTTTCGTCAGGAGCATCGGGACTTTTTCGAAAAAAATAAACG
>PLEQ01000355.1:1430-31527 GCA_003136475.1 Deltaproteobacteria bacterium | reverse complement strand
ATCCGGCACATTGCTCGTCACCACATCCAAATTGATGTGACGAAAATAGCGGCCCATGATGATGCAGGTAAAAGAAGCAATCAGCTCTTTTTGTCGCGCTGCCTCATTAAACAGCTCAAGGTGATCTTGGAAATAGTAGAGCTGAGCATCTTGACTTAGCGAACTCTCCCACCCTTGCCTCACGTCAGGATTCTCATCAAGCAAACAAACTAATGGCTTTGGCTTCATATCTTCGCTCAGTCTTTTCAAGTTGATTAAGAAAGTGCGGTTTTTGGTAATAAAATACCCGGTGGTCTGGCAAGACCATAACTTTATTAGCAAATATTTACTGAGGAGGAAAGGCTTTTTACTTAGTGTTGGCGNNGTATTGCATGAGATACTTATTAAAGTAGGAAAATTGGTGATCCCACTCGTCAAGATTGCTGATGATTTTGAAATCAAGTTTCTTATAAAACTCTACCACCTTCGTGTCATCTTTATAAACGGTGAGTGTGATGGCTTTGCCTGGTCGGGCACACTGCTGCACGGCGTGCGCCATCAACTGCGCTCCGTAGCCTTGACCACGTTTCTCTTTACGCACACAGACATTAAAAACCATCATGCTACCGTGCGTTGCCTGTTCTTCCTCACGACAGTTGTAGAGACCTAAAATCTCCCCCCCCTCGCGAGCCACAAAAGCATTGATGTGGTTTGCAAAGCTCTTTTCCGATTCCCGTTTGGAATCGGAAATCACTTGATCCGCTTTTATGGCAGCAAAAATTTTCTCCATATGCTCGTACTTCATAAAATAGAGAGTCAAATTTTTTCGCTTAGCCTCCTCAAAACAATCCCGATGGATGGCGTAGAGTTCTTGAAAATCCTTATCACTCAGACCTTGTTTGAGTGGGTTATGACTTTCAAAGCTTAAGGGACGCTGCGGGTTCCGTGCGAAAAAATAAGCGAGCCCTAACAGGGCCGAGAGCAGGACAATCAGAATGGCGATTTTTAATTTTTTAGACACCTTTATCTTCCTATGATTTAGCCGCTTAGGCGGTTCAAAAAATCCCAGACCGCGTTTGCAGGCTCAGAGTGGTGTATATGCTTTTTACACTTGTTTACCGAGCCTTGCCACGCGGAAGAAAGAAGCCCTCTGCTGAGAATGGGGCCATCATCAAACAGGGGATAAAGCCTGACGTCCAGCAAGAGCAGGAATTTTTGGATAAAATTCAATTTTTGAGGGAAATTTTATAAAGAGGCGACGAGTGGGTGCACGGCTAGTCTTTGCCAAAAACAGCATCGACGCGCTGACGTAACTCAGTGCCTGTGCGCCACACCGGAAGACGTTTGGACGGCACCTCGACCTCCTCACCGGTCTTGGGATTGCGACCCACATAGCTTTTGTATTCCTTGACGGAAAATGCCCCAAAGCCTCGGATCTCAATGCGCCCACCCTTACTCAGAGTCGCAGAAAGAGTGTTAAAAAAGAGATCGACCAACTCTTCCGCCTTGAACAGAGTGATTCCCGCCCGATCCGACAATTTTTCTATGAGTTCTGATTTAACCATAAATTCTCCTTAGCAAATCGCGCGGACTCTTTCCGCCTGAGCTAAAAATATATCTTACTAAAAAACGTTCTTTAATTTCTTATCTTACTATCAATAGCTTAGAGATCAAGCACGGAGTGCCACCAATACTCACACTTGTTTGACACCTAGTCCTTGTGAAAGATACACCGGGTATGGAAAAAAACCATCACAAGAGAGGACAAAATTCTATGTTAGACGATTATATTTCCCCCCTCATTAGCAATTATTGCGACCGTTTCACGCATGCCGAGCCTGCCCTCCTAGCAGAACTCAAAAAGGAGACGCATGCCAAGACTCGCCATCCCCAGATGCTGAGCGGCCACGTTGAAGGACGTTTGCTTAAAATGCTGGTTCAAATGAGTCAAGCTCGCCAGGCTTTGGAAATTGGAACCTTTACGGGCTACTCAGCTCTCTCGATTGCGGAAGGGCTCCCGCACGATGGGACCTTGATCAGCTGCGACATCGATGAAGAATCCACTAAAATCGCTCGCGCTTACTTCTCGAGAAGTCCGTATGGGCACAAGATCACCCTCAAGATGGGCCCGGCGCTTGATACTATCAAAACCTTGAACCACACTCTCGATTTTGTCTTTATCGATGCCGATAAAGAAAATTACAAAAACTACTGCGAAGCGGTGCTACCCAAAGTCCGAAGCGGCGGTATCATTGTTTTTGATAACAGTCTCTGGAACGGCCTTGTTTTGAACCCGCCACCTAATGATCTCGAAACCTTAGCTATAGTCCAAGTCAACGAACTTCTCGCCCGCGACGAGCGGGTTGAAANNCGGTACGGGATGGGGTTAATCTAGTGCGTAAGCTCTAATAAAAATGGAGGCGGCTTACGCCTAGCCAACAGCTGTGGATCGTTAGTCCTCGATGGGATCTCACTTTCATTTCAGGAAGTGTGCTTCTCAGCTATCTCTACTACGGTTTTTACAAGGTTTTACTGCTGATCCCTGCGATTCACAACTATGCTGCCTTCATTGCAACGCTCCTTTTTTACTCCCTGTTCGATCACCCGCATATCTTTCAAACTTTCTCCCGCACGCATGCCGATCCGATCGAATTTCAACGACGCAAAGGTTTCTACACTGTCGGCGTGCTCGGAATCATAGCGGCAGGCTATTGTATCCAAGTACAGCACTGGGAAATGCAGTTCGAAGCCTTCATGAACATCTATGGGATTTGGCATATTCTGCGACAGAATTCCGGCTTTCTCAAACTTTACAAAAAACGGGCGGCCGAAAAAATCCGCCTCGACACCTTTCTCGATTTCGGCTTCTTATATGCTAGCGTGGTCCTGCTCTTAGCCTTTCGTGTCACGGATAGCCTGCATCACCCTCTGGAATGGCTACCGCGTATGGCCTTTCCACAAGACATCTTTCTGAAGATCTTCTGGGCCTTTGTCGTCATCTACGCGTTCCGACAACTTTTCCTGCTTACACGCGGACGCAGTCACTACCCGAAGTTAATTTTCATGATTGCGATCATCAGTACCTACTACTTCACCTACATTACAAGCGATCCCCCGTTCGGATTGCTCGTTGCCATTGAAACAATCTACCACGACGTGCAATACCAAGGGTGGATAAGCCACTTTCAGAAACGCCGCTTTGGCGGCACGGTTTGGCGCAAGTGGTTCGTGACATCTTTGATCTATGGCGCCTTATTCGGTTCGCTCCTGGTCCTGACCCTTACGAGTCCGATCGGGAAATGGCTACTCTCGCCCTTTCTTATGCTGGTTTTATTTCACTATTTTATAGATGCGCGCATCTGGCGTTTTTCCAAGAATCCTGAGCTCAAGGCCCTTTATAGCTAAGAAAAATAGCCATGAAAAATTTCTCCCCTTCACAAAAACAGCTAAGCTTCTAAAGACGAGACCTCACGGGTACAAACTTATCAAAAGTATGAAATATGAAATCTATACTCTTTCTTTGCATTTTCGGACTTGCTAGCTGTCAAAGCACTCAGACGAAAAAAAAGCCAAGCACTGAAAAACTTATACCCATCTCTGTTAAAGCCCTGCTCCTCGATGCGACAGCGGGTCCCCACTCGCGAGTGACGGAGCTTTGTGTCACAATCGACCACTGCCAAAGTGGCTTTAAAAGCCCCCAAGCTCTTTGCACTGGCAGCTCACCTGGCGCCGATCTCCGCATTCCTGTCGGGGATAGAGCTTGCAAAATCCAACTCCAGTCCTTTGTCTATAATTTCCCGCCGGGACCGGGCTCAGCTCCCCACCCGCCAGGCGGACCTCAGAAAATCTCCCTCTCGCCGCAACAGCAGGAGCGTCTTGCAAACTCTTTGGCAAACGAAACAATTCAAGTTCCAAATTGTTGAAAAAGGCGAAGCCACACATATTCATTTGAAAGATCTCTTCGGTGAAGAACACTCTCATTTCCTTGAAATCTGCGAAGACAGTAGCGGCACGTATGGCAGCCCTGGCGAGCAAGTCCTGATGCATGAACTCAAAAAACGGACTTGGGGCCTAGTCGGGATCTCGCTCACTCCCTGTCAAAGGCCACCAATCTCGTATTCCATAACGCCGACGACAGCTCACGTAAACCTTTGGACCTGGAAGCCCTGGGTGAATTTCCAGATCTTACAAAATTTATTGGGACAGCAGCTCAAAAACTTGCATTTAGGAACTCTCTTGCTCGCAATATAAAGCCGGCCTTGTCTCATAGCACGATCGATGCTAAGCTCGGGTGTTTACCCCAAGGGCCTTGAGCTCAAAGCACTTTAAGGTAGCCTCTATGCTAAATACTAACGAAAAATTTCTCATCACGATCTTATCGACCGGTGGGACCATTGAAAAAACCTACGACGAAATTGCAGGTTCTCTTGAAAATCGGGATTCCATAATTCAAGAACACGTCGTGAGCAAATTGCGTCTGCCCTACACTGAGCTTGCGATTCACACCATCATGAGCAAAGACTCACTGTACATGACAGACGACGATCGTCAGATGATCGCTCAGCAGATTTCCACTCATGCTCAGCATGGCTATCCTATCATCGTCCTGCATGGCACGGACACGATGGTAAAAACTCTTGAGCACTGCACGAAGACGCTCACTGCCATCCGTGTTCCTGTCATCTTCACCGGCGCCATGAAACCCCAAGAGTTCCAGGATTCCGACGCCCTCCAGAACGTAACTGAAGCACTCATCGCAGCCAAACTTCTCAAACCCGGCTTCTATTTGTCCTTTCACAACCGCATTTTTTCCTCAACCCAAGTTCGAAAAAATACCCGAAAAGCGACTTTTGAAGCTTGCTAAAAAATTAGCTAGGAAGAGCTAAGACTGCGATTCCTCACTGGGGCCCGGAATGACAGACCGGGGTTTCGGAATGGCATACTGCGACTTTCTCACTGAAGCTCGAAATGACAGACTGCGATTTCAGCTCTCTAAACTGAGCTCTTGCAAAGATAAAGCAGCTTCATCATGTTGGGAACGATCAAGCCCGAGGAGCTCGTCTTCACTGGAAACCCGGAGCAGGGTAATTTTATTAACCACCCAGTAGAGCAAGTAGCTGATCACTATAACACCGAAGGTCACTGTAAAAAGACAGATCAAATGCGCATAAAAAGTCGATGTTTTGCCACTGATCAGCCCGGTGTCCTTGGCCAACACGCCCGTGAGTAAGATACCGACCATGCCTCCGACGCCATGACAGGGAAAAACATCCAAGGTATCATCGAGACCTGTACGTGCACGCCAGTGCGCCGCAAAGTGGCTGACGCTGGCGCCGATGACGCCAATAAGAACGCTGGAACAAGTAGAAACAAAGCCAGCAGCAGGAGTGATCGCTACCAATCCAACGACCGCTCCAATACAGGCGCCGATCGCTGATGGTTTTTTTCCTCGCAAAGCATCCCAACCCATCCAAACTAGCATAGCTGAAGCGGACGCAAAGTGCGTTGTGGCAAAAGCCAAAGCGCTCAATCCATTGGACCCTAATGACGAACCCGAATTGAACCCAAACCAACCGAACCACAGCAAGCCAGTGCCCAATAGAACATAGGGAACATTGGCCGGTGGATACGCTTGCGTGTCTTTCCCATATTTAACACGTGAGCCGAGAAAGAATGCTCCCACAAGCGCAGCAAGACCAGCTGACATGTGAACAACGGTACCCCCCGCAAAGTCGAGCACGCCCATCTTGTGGAAAATGCCATCCGGATGCCAAGTCATGTGCGCAAGTGGGGTATAGATGAAAATTTCAAAGAGGATGACAAACAGAACGTAGGACTTGAAACTCACCCGTTCCGCGAACGAGCCGGTGATCAGTGCCGGAGTGATAATTGCGAATTTCAATTGAAAAATTGAAAATAAAACAAATGGAATGGTCGGTGACAAGGTTTTATGAGTTAGCTCCGTCACATTATGAAACATGAAATAAGTGAACGGGTTCCCAATGATGCCACCGATACTATCGCCAAAGGCCAAACTAAAACCCACGAAATACCAAAAGAGCGAAACAACCCCCATGCAGATAAAACTCTGAAGCATGGTTGAAACAACATTTTTTGGTCGGACCATCCCCCCATAAAAAAAAGACAAGCCCGGAGTCATCAATAAAACAAAAGCCGCTGAGGTTAAAAGCCAAGCAGTATCGGATGAAGAGATAGGTCCCCCTACGGCATCAAAACTTTGCGCAAAAACCGGATCATAAACCAACAAAGCAGAAAATAGTAAAAGTAAAAATTTCCAGATCTGCACTTCATACTCCTTTTTTCTATTGTGGGTGCCTAAATTGCTAAGCTCACTGAGATCACCTGACCGCCTAGCGGCCTCGTTCCTCGGCCTACGGCATAGTGATGACAGGACGATTGCAATTCCTATCTTGAATACTCGCTAAAGTCACACAAATTGCGCTGCCAAAGCTTTTGAAGATACCGAAAACAGTTCGAGAACCGATTCGCGCTTATGCCTTTTCGCATCATCAAGCGGCGTACCTCCCCACCGGTCACGCGCCTCCAAACTCGCCCCATGCGAAACCAGAAAACGGACGATTTCCAACTGGCCTTCAGCCGCTGCTAAATGTAGGGCTGTACGACCATCATAATCGGCCTCGGTCACATTTGCACCTAAAGACACCAGCCTTTGCACTTCACGCAGGTCACCATTTGCTGCAGCCCAGCAAAGTTGCACGACACTGCCCTGTCTCACCTGATCAAAGCGCTGCCGAGGATCCAGCTTAGAATTGTGACCAGCAATCAGCGTATCGTACGTATGAAAGTTGAATTTCTTCACAACCTCAATACAAAATTCAACACCTCGTACAGAGTTACCCATAAGGTCGAGTCGCGGGGACCAAATCGCAATCCCCATAACATTCGGCACGACCAGCAGGACAACCCCACTGACACCCGACTTCGCTGGAAGCCCCACCAAAAAGGCAAACTCGCCTGAAAAATCGTACATGCCGCAGGAATACATTAAGGACAGGGTGTCTTTCACATAGCTATTCTTAAAAACACGATCGTTCGTGACAGGGCAAACACCAGCATTGGCTAACGTGGCAGCCGCAATCGCCATATTGTCGCAATTGCCCTCGATCGAACAGCACTGAAAATACAAATCCAAAGCGTGCTGCAAGCTGCTTTCAGGCGGAAATATCTTCTTCTCACGCATAAAATACGCTAGCGCAAAATTGCGATCTGCCGAATTCTTTTCTGAAAGATAGATCGAATTGTTAAAGGTCGGTCGTCGTCCACCACAAACTCTCTGCCAGGTATTTAAAACGTGGTCAAAGCGGTCGGCAGGTTCCTTTTCCGGATGAATCAAGGATGCACAGAGAATAGCACCAGCATTGATCATTGGATTGTGCGGCCGGTTATGGGTGTCGAGTGTAATAGCATTGAACGAATGACCACTCGGCTCGCGTCCAATATGATGATGCACTTTAGCGGAGCCGTGCACCGACAACGCGATTAAATAGCTAAAAGGTTTAGAGGTCGATTGAATGCTGAACGCAGTTTTAGCGTCGCCTAGACTGAAGCACTGACCATCGATCGTGCAAACGCTGATGCCGAACAGCTCGGGATCGACCTTGCCTAACTGCGGAATGTAATCCGCAACTTTTCCCGAGTCATTTTTCTGAACCTGGTCGAAGATCTCGGTGATTTGATCTTGAAAGCGATCAAATTCCGGGATAATCAATTGGCCTTGCATGGCCTTCTGAATCAAGAGTGGATTCGTTTTCAACAGACTTTGAAAGGTTTGAAGGTCAATTGCCGATGAGCTATCAAGCTTGCTGGTCGCAGCAAAGAAAGACTGAAGCCGCGGATCATCGCGCTTAAGACCCATCCGATTAAAAACATCGACCAGATCGGCAAGTGCGAGTTTGCCTTCGCCCTTTCGATCATAAGCTGCAAAAAGCTTTGCGTCCGGCGGCACGCTTTCGATTGAACTATCCTCAGCAGTCGGCGCGTCGGCTAGCTCAGAAAACTCTAACGATTTTTTTTTTACTCATGGCACTTCCCCCTAGAAAGTTGTTTTGAAAACAATTCTCTTTAAAATTTAAAAACGCCTGCAAGAACGTCCGAGCTAAAGGGTATTGATAACGGATGTAACTAACATAAACGCCACATCGTAAGGATTCGCATTGGCGCCTGGTCGACGATCTTCAAAATAGCCATAGCCTTTTTCAGCGACCGTACGTGGGATGCGAATCGAACAGCCTCTATTGGCAATGCCTGAACGAAATTCATGAATGCTGCAAGTTTCGTGATGCCCAGTCAGCCTATCACCATTGTTAGCACCATACTTTGCAATATGTTCGGTATGACGTTTGCTGAGCAGTGCAATCGCTGTTTCAATGGCCTTCATGCCAGTTTTAGGATCACGGGTAGCTTTAGTAGAAAAATTCGTGTGCATACCAGCCCCATTCCAATCACCCTTTACAGGTTTGACATCGAAGGAAACTTGCACACCATTGCGTTCCGCAATCAACTTTAGTAAGTAGCGAGCGATCCACGTTTCATCAGCCATTTTCAGTATCGAAGCATCTTCACCCGCTACGCCTCGGTAGCCAATTTGAAACTCCCATTGACCAGGCATAACTTCCGCATTTGTCCCGTAGATAAGCAATCCTGCTTTTAAGCAAAGATCCAGGTGTTCTGCGACAATATCTCTGCCGTAAGCCACTGTCGAACCAACTGAACAGTAGAAAGGTCCCTGTGGTTCCGGAAACCCTTGCTGTGGCCAACCAAGCGGGCGAGCATCTTTAAAAAAGGTGTATTCTTGCTCAAAGCCGGCCCAGGGATCTTGGGCTAGACCACCGGATTCCAAAGCTTGTCTGAGTACAGATCGCGAGTTAGAAACATGCGGTTTATTATCCGGGGTCAAGACTTCACACATAACGAGATAGCTGCCGTCCCCACGCACAGGATCAGGATAAAAGCACACAGGATGTAATGTTAAATCTGAATCTGTCCCGCTTGCTTGAAAAGTTGAAGAACCATCAAAGCCCCAATCTTCGAAAGTCGAAAGTGTCACCGATCCGGAATACGGTACGACTTTTACTTTCGATCGAAGCTGTTGGGTGGGTTGTGCTCCATCCAACCAAATGTAATCTGCTTTTACCAATCCCTCTCGGCTCATTCACGTCCTCACAGCACAATTTTAGATTTTAATATTTGGTACTTTCCTATTTTTTTACATTCAAAGATCTGATTTGTATAGGAAGAAAATTTTTTCAAATGGAAAATTGCAAATGTCGAGTCTAGTGGTTAATTTTTACGCACAACGCCCACAACCCTATCTTATGTAAGGATTAGCCAGCATTCCTAAACCGAGGAAGCGACAGCCTCCGAGATTAAAAATATAAAACGTAACATCTTAACAATATGGATAAATATGAGTCTTCACCGAAGCCACGATGATGAAAAATTTCTAGCTGCCTTTGCAGCTTGTACCCTGCAAAGAAGCGCCTGGACGCATAGCGCGCATATTCGCATGGCTTGGTTGCAGCTCCAAAACTGCGAAGCATTTGACCCTGCGCTTCAACGGATAAAAAGATCCATTCAAGTCTACAATGCCGCAAGCGCTAGCAATGGCTATCACGAAACCATTACGGTGGCTTTCACGCATTTGATACAGTATCGCAGGCTGAGCGACAGATCTGTGCGTACTTATGAAAAATTTTTCCTAGCTAACGCTGATCTCTTCGCAAAAACCCCACCCCTACTCCGAAATCACTATAGCGAAGAGCTTCTCAACACCCCAGCAGCACGCAGTCAATTTCTAGCACCAGACCTCAAAGCTCTGCCAATATGGCAACATTTGCTTGGCTCGCCAGTCTGAAATTTTTCAAGAATCTTGCAAGACCAACGCTCTTCAGTTCACCTTGCTTCTAAGAAACTGTTTTTCTTATTCATTCATATTATTTCCTAAATTTATTGACACAAATCCCCCTCGTCCCCTATCACATCGGAGCCTGTGTCCCCCTCTCAATCAAAAGGAAGCACCCTATGTATCGATGGATATTCGTTCTAGCTTCAATCTGTGTTTGCTTTGCGAGTGCAACTCTCAGTGCTCAAAAATCCCAAACTCAATACGGCAAAGCCCCCAACCATGCGGATGATTCAGAATTTTCCGACTTGGACGCCACACTTGTACGAGTATTCACTCGTATATGTGGCGATAAGGCCATAGCTCATAGCGTTTCTCAAGCGTTTCAAAAGCATCTGTTCCCGCTCTTCAAGGACGATACCGCTGGCCAATCGCAAATATATCGTTTTGTCATCGACGAATTTTTTAAAGTTGCCAACCGACATTATGAACTGACGATCCCCATCTGGCACAGCGAGTACCAAAAACTCGCCAGCTACCCTAGAGACGAACTCACCAATGCCCTGCGCAATTTCCGTCGTCAAATCATGCAAGATTTTAAAAGCAAGCTGGCTCCACAAGCACGATCTCTTCCCCGTATCAAGAAGAGGATAACAATTATCACTGGGCCCTATAATGGCGGCCACATTTCTCCAGCAAAAGCTTTGAAAGAGGCACTAGAGATGGAATTTGACATCGATATTATTGACGATCACGAACTACTCATCGATAAATTGAAAGAGGACATTGAAGCCATAGACATTGAAGGCAATCAAAACGACGAATATAGTGGTGACAACGTCGCTTTTAAAGAAATCGATGACGACGCAGTAAGCCTTATTCGCGCAAAGCTCACAGAGCTCAAGCCTGATTTTATCATCTCAACTCTCCATCACATTCCAGCCTTGACCCCTACGATAAGCTTTATGAACATTCCGATGGCTGTGCTTATTACGGATTTTGGATTTCCCTATGCACAATGGAACCTAGTGGATCGAGTCAACTATCCCATGGCTAGCTATTGGCTACCGACCAAGGATCGCAAACTCTTCCGCCTAATGATCCAAGAATTCAATACTTACTCAGCATTCAATTGGACTGAGAATGCGCGAAGCCACTTGATAAAACAGCAGCTTTTTGAAGCAAACCTAGAATTTGAAGCTTTAGCTCCCGAGCTCTCCGTCTTTCAATTCACTGGCTTTCCAGTCGCTAAAATCTTTGAAACGAAAATATCAGACACGGAAAAAGCGCAAGTGCTTCAGCAACTCAAGCTCAATTCGGATCCTGAGCGAAAGAATGTTGTACTCAGCTACGGCTTTGGTGTGAACACCGACTTGATGATCGCTTTCCTTGAGAACTTGATCGATCAGCAGGACGCTCTCAGCAGCAAAATTCAGCTCATCATCTTAACTGGCAAAAACACTGAATTATATCATGGACTCGAAGATTTTCTCAGCGCTAAGGGCATCTCTATCATGAATGAAGCGAACTATGAGCAAAGCAAAGCGAGGCCATTTCCCCTTNNCCCGAGAAGATCCTAGCGAGAGTGCTTCCACTGCTGGCCTACCCTAGCGAGATTGCGGCACTCTACAAAATTACCGATCTTTTGTTATCTAAAGCTGGGGGGGCAACAACAGCTGAAATTGTAACAACGCAGACGCGCTACCTGAGAGCCTTTAGACTCACTGAGGCGGAGCTTGAAAACATCCAGTATTTGGAAGAGCTCGGCCTAAGCTTGCCGTCAAAGCGTTTTTTAAAAAACGCTGACCCTTTGCAAGAAGACCTTCAGTTTTACTTCAACGCACCGAACTACGATGAATTTATAGAATCCTTAAATCGGATGCTGACTGAAGGATCTCAGGTGCAACTTGCAAAGGCCCTTCGCTTCGATCGCCAAGCGGTGCGAGACTTGGTTTACAAAACTATCGAAGATTATCGCAACTTGAGCGATTAAGTGCATTTTTCTCTCTCCTATGGGAATGCGTCAGTGAGGATAAGCGCATGTTCATATTGGAAAAAAACGCAAGCTGTGAGAGTATTACGGCGATGGAATGCACGCAGATTACTCAGGGGAGCGGAGCCTTTTATTATGAAATTCGATGTGTTTTTTTCCTTATGCCAAGCGAATGTTGACGGTTATTTGCCATCTGAACGGGTGATGTTTGAGAATTTTTTTGATCAAGTCCGTCTGGCTGATGCTTTGGGCTTTGATGTCGCCTGGGTTGCGGAGTCCCATCTTTCCTCCGAAGTGCAAAAATCAAATCCCGATCCCGTCATCCCTCATTTCAACGGAGAGGTGGGTCTTAATACTGATATTCTCCAACTCGCTCACAAAGTCTTTGGCCAAACTCGTCGTATTGAAATCGGCTCTGCGATTCGCAATATACTCTGCAACGGTGGGCCACTGGCTCACGCCGAAAGCATCCGCATGTTTCTCACTCTGCATGGGATGAATGCGGAAGAATCACGGCGCTTGCACATCGGATTTGCCGCAGGGCGCTTTGACTACTCCAATCAGCCTTACGGAATCTGTCCACGGAATCGCTCGGAGCAGGTCGCATGGCAGGTGATCAAAGCGAAGATTTTCAGCGAAGCGGTTGAAATTTTTTGCCGGGGGCTCAAAGGTGATATTTTTGCAACTAATGATCTTGCGCCACATAAGCTGACTCCAAACGATTTTCGTGAGCCTACAGAGTGGGCTCTTTTCAAGCGCGCTTATGAAGAGGAAACGCACACCACGGTTGCGGATGACAGTGTGACGCTAAGGCCCCGTTGGACTTTTAACAAGGTCGGACTCATCCCTCGTGAATCGCCTCTGCACTTGCTGTCGTTAACGATCGGCTCTCATGATCCGAAGACACAGATTCTTGCCAATAGTTTTTTAGCTTGCAAGGTCTTCAATCTTTCCATCACGCCTAGTAAAATGATCGAAGAGACCCACCAACGTATGCTGCAACATTTTAACCCAGCTGGGGGGCCTTGGCGGCGCGAGTATCTCCCAAGGACCGTACTGGTCTTCATCGAAGGTGGACCGCAGCTCACGCCTCAGCAACAAAGTCAGCGCGCTCGCGAACGTGCGCAAAAGGCGCTCGAAAGTTATTGGCATGCCATGGAAGGCACTTTGAATCCTGCCCGCATCGCACAAGCCACCGAAAACGCCTTATGCGGCAATCCGGAAGAAATTCGTGAACAGATCCGAACACGATTTCACCCCGAAGATCGTCTCATGTTATGGTTCGATTTCAATTGTCATGACAACGCACTGGTCAAAAGAGGGATGCGGCTTTTTGCAGAAGAGGTCCTCCCCTACGTGCAAGAAGGGAAAAAAATTGAGCTACCGATCGCAAGCACTCGTTGAATACCAACGTGCTGGTCTAACAGAAGCTACAAAATATGGAGCTCTCGCCTGGGTGAGCGGCAAGGGGCTTTTTCACCAAGCTGGGGATGATGTTCTCTGCTATGGACGCTCGACAGCGAAGCCACTGCATATGAAAGTTTTTGCGCAAGAGCTCGCACCTGTGCTCCCTTGGGCACAAAAGGCGCTCAGTGTGGCTTCTCATAATGCTGAACCCTTTCAACTCAAAGCGATCAAAGAGATCCTTGCGAGCGCAAAACACAAACACGTCAAGACTCCGGCCACGATGCCACTCCGTTTGGATCCTAAAATTCACAAGAGTCCGAATCGATGGTATCACCCGTGTTCGGGGGAACATTCGGCCATTTTGCGGGGCTGCGCACTGAAGTCTTGGAATTTGGAATCCTATAGATCTTTGCAACACCCCTTCCATCAGACTTTTTTAAAATATGTGCAGTCGGTCTTAGGTGCGACATGGCAAGCGCAGTACACCGCACGCGACGGCTGCGGCCTCGCTACGGTCTCGCTCACTCTGAGTGAGTTGGCTTTGTTATTTGCCAATCTTGTCCGTGAAAAAGACCAGGATTGGATTTGGGAAGCGATGGCGAACTATCCCCAGTATGTCGGTGGCAGGAACCGGCTCGACACGACGATCATGCAAAGCTGTGAGGGAAAGGTTCTTGCCAAAGAAGGCGCTGATGGGCTGCTGGGACTTGCCATTCAGCACCCGGATCACCCCCAAGGCCTTGGTGTCATGATTAAACTGGCACACGGCACCGACAACCAAGCGATGTGGTACATTGCCCGTGGCATCTTGGGCAGTCTGGGGTGGAGTCTGCCGTTGCCTGCGGCTTTATTTCGCCAAAATCCCAAGCTAGCTAGTGAGATTGTCCCACCCTTCTTACGCGAGCGTCTGGCAAAGCTAGCGATGCGCGACCTCTCGCATGAGCTTGATGATATTTTTAAGGAGTGAGTCGTGCAGCACAAACGGATTATCGACATCTCACCGATGCTTTCCGAACGCATTGCCGTATTTCCGGGTGACCGAGCCTTTCAACGGCAAGTGAGTATGGATTTGAAAAAGGGTGATGCCCTCAGCCTCTCTTCGATCACAACTACCGTCCATCTCGGGGCCCATGCCGATGCCCCCTCGCACTATAGCGCGAATGGGCAAAGCATCGATCAGCGCAAACTCGAACTCTACCTCGGACCTTGTCAAGTCCTACGCCTGAGTAGCCTGCAAAACGGCCAACGCATACAGCCTAGCGATCTCGGCACCCGCAAAATCTTAGCCCCACGCGTGCTGTTCTATACCGGCTCCTTTAGTGCCGAGACATGGACCAACGACTTCAATGCGCTATCCCCCGAACTCATCGCTTATCTGTATGAGCAAGGTGTCGTCTTGGTCGGCATCGACACCCCTTCGGTCGATACGGCAGAATCGAAAGCGCTGGAAACGCATGCTGCTATCGCGCGCTATGACCTTGCTGTACTTGAAGGACTCGTTTTGGACCATGTCGATGAAGGCCTTTACCAACTCATCGCTCTCCCGCTTAAGATCGAGGAGGGCGATGCCTCGCCCGTGCGCGCCGTGCTTTTAGCCTAGAGGCTCCTTCTTGCCTCACATGACATTATGGCATTCGCTCTTCAGGCTATTCTCACCAAGACCCCCTTAATTTCGTCTTGAGTTTCTAATATTTTTTCTCAAAGGGGTAGCTTATGAAACTAAGGTTTATTGCCAGCAGTTTAATGCTTGTAAGCGCATTATCAGCACCGCATGTGTCAGCAGCGCATGTGTCAGCAGCATCTAACGTCACGTGTAACCATGTATCGGTGAGAGATGTCGGGGGCGACGATTACACCTTCCAAGCTAGCGTAAAATGCACCGCTCAAAAATCTGGCATTCAAGCAGAAACCATTCGCCAGAACATAATGGAAGTGCTTAAAGAGAACGGGACTGTTAAGGATGAAGAGGAAACCTCGGTCGACGGAATGAATGGCAGCACGTTTGAATATAGGGATGGCGGTTACGACACCGGCCACGGTACCATCAGGATTACATTCGACGCTCACTTGGTAGCCGATAATTCGCAAGTCGCCTTCTCCGGTGTCATGAAATCTAAAGTTGCCACCGATAAAGCCCAACACACCGAAGCTGTAACGCTGGAGATCAATGCCAACGTGTCAGGGACGCAAGTCGACTTCACCCTGACGAAATTGACGACGATATCGAAGCCACATCTCGTTCCAGAAGGTATGTTCAAAAGAGGCGTCCATGACGGCCTCACAAAAGAACTCACGAACACCCTGCAAGACTATAAGCAAATGTTGAACTCTCTATAAGCGATCCCGCACCCGCCAGAGATCGATAAAAACCGGTTTTGCAAGGGTCGACTGTAAGTAGCGAGCTCCCAGACTGCCGCCGGTGCCACTTTTGTCTCCGACCGTTCGCTCGACCATCTTCACATGTCGGTACCGCCACTCCTGTATGCCCTCATCGAGATCGATAAAGTTTTCACAAAGCAGGGCCTTGGCCTCATCATTCTTGTAGATGCTTAGAAAAATGTCTTGGACCCTAGCATCTCCGTCATAAGATACACTCGGGTCCCGTTCCAAAATATCGGCTGGAATTGCATAACCCGAGTGACTCAGAAAGGCTAAAAGCGCATCGAAGAGGCTTGGCGATTCTATAAAGCCTTCGAGACTCTTACGCTCTGCTGAATCTTCTGGCAGCAAGCGAAGTCTTTCCTTGTGTTTGATACCCAAGAGCGCCTCCAAACAACGAAACTGCCAAGATTGAAAGCCACTTGCCGTGTCTAAAAGATGGCGGAAAGAAAGAAACGAAATCGGTGTCATGGTTTCAAGAATGTCAACTTGGCCCACCAAAGTTTTAAGAATCTTGAGCATGCGTTTCAAGGTAGCCAAGGACCGAAAAGTATCATTCTGAACAAGAGCATTCCTGAGATAACACGCTTCATGCAAGATCTGTTTGAACCACAGCTCATAGGTCTGATGAATAATGATAAAGAGCATCTCATCGTGTTCATCGGGAGAAATGGGGTTTTGAGCGGCAAGAATTTTTTCCAAGTTTAAGTAACTCTTGTAAGACACAGTCGCCATCTTGACTCCTTTTTCAAAGCAACAGAAGAACTAGTCACACTTATAAAGTCCACGCCACTTCGACACATATACAGGAAATTTTGCGGCAAGGGTTTCACATTGTGCTCTCTTAAGTGTACCTTTTTCCCCCAAACCGAGCTTAACCGCTTCCCACATGGCATCTTCTAAAAACTTAGCAGGTCCACTGTTGTAGTTTGCTGGATCCTGATTATAGCCGCTCGTCGGCACGGATGAGTAAAGACTTTTATGGCTCATAAAAAGATTCTGAATATTCGTGACCCATTGGTTCACATGTTGATATTTTTGGGTGACTTTGGGGGAACTGGGGCTGTCTCCGAATTTTTGGCCAAAGAATAGGTCCAGACTATTGGCAATGATAGCGCCGATGGCATGCTCATCTTGCAAATCTGGACTATACGTGTTTTGCGGACGCGGCAGACGCTGGTGACTAAAAAAATGCTGAAGGACGGTGGCATTGAGCGCCTTTTCTTCCGTCTGACCGTTGCCCACAATGTGTGTTTTATTCACTCTGCGTGCTTCGAAAGTCCGATCCAGCGCAAATTGAAAATACGGATTTAACGCTGAGGAGAATGTAAAATGGGCGACGAGATCCGCGTAACCTTCATCTATTGCGCTGATGACGTTGCCTATATTCACATCACGCAGCACCACCTTTCCGCCACTAAAGTAGGAAGTCTCGATCTCTACCCCTTGCTCAGCGTGTCTTGAAATACTTGTAGCATCTGCTTTCAGTCGGCCAGCGCGATCTGCGAACAAATGATGGCCAGCTTCGTGACTGATAACGCCAAGTTGCAGCCAAAATTCCTTAAGATTCGAATTGCGGAGATTCTCCATGCTGTGCGGCAAAAATTCGAGGATGTAATCCCAATTTTCGCGTTTACGATTGGTCCAACGCGCATTGTCGAGATCATGACGGACTTCTACGTCACCTTGCTTCATGTTGAGCACTCTCCGAAAGTCCGGAAAAATCAAGATACCGATCTTGGATGAAGGTTTTTGATCAGGCTCAGCTAATTGATAATTACGTAAGGTCTTGATGAATCCTGCAGTCGTTACGAGAGCTGCGTTTTCAATGGATTGTTCGGAAAATCCCCCGTGTGGAATTTTGCAAATGAGAACGCCTGAACCCATGTGCTCTTTCGGCTTCTGGGAGTTCGCACAAACAAAATTCGTTCGGTCCGAACTTTCACAATCTTGATAAATCTCCTCCNNCCCCAAACGACACCTAAACCATATTGATTTTTCAAACCATTCCCCGAGACACCGTTGAAATTAAATTCTACTTTCTCTATACCACGCGCTCCCTCCACAGAGATCGGCACTATACCAAGGTCGGGCAAAACCTTATCTGGTGTGCAGGAAGGATCCTCAAGTGTGTGAACAACAGGATGATAGGGATGGGCGTTTTGAATAATTTGGGGACCACCTTCACTGGTATAAACAATTCCACCTTGGTTATCAGGCTGAGCTTTATGCTTCAAACAGGATAGTGTCGATAGAGCCAAACCCAAAAACAACAGACTCGTCTTCATAGCATAGGTCTCCAATGCGTTTTTTTAGCTGCTGTTTGAAAAGTTGGAATTGCCCCGACTGCGATTCTTCACTACGCTCCGATTGGCAAGCGTTATCGTCATACCGAGGCGAAGCCGGAGGATCTCAGACGGGTTCGAGGCGTCTTTCAAACAGGCTCTTAGGAAAATCTTATCATGAAATTTAGATCCATAGTGGCTCCCGAAAACGGCTGGCGAATGCGAAGTGGCTAAATAGCTAGACTATTTTCGTCGTACGACACGTTAGGATGACCGAGCTAGTCCAAGTTCTTTTTATTGAAGCCCTAAAAACGGTAGAGTTTTTTTCCCAAAAAGTTTAAGAACAAATATAGAATAAAAAATAGAATTCAGATGAAATGGATCTCCAGGGGGGTGGGTAGTGAAGTTGGTGCGTGTTTTTTTGGGACTTTTTTTCATATTCCAGCCTCTTGCATGCGTTTTTGCCAATGGCACTGAATATCCTGCTCTCCTAGGCAACGGTTATGACGCCTTGAAACTTGAGCATAAGATGAATCGCTGTATCTCCGGCACAGTTTCTGAAATTCCTGCGATAGAAATTGTGACTGAAATCAAAAAAGTTACAGATTGGAATGAACTCCAATCGCAAATGAATTTTAAAATTCCAGGTTCACTGGTTTTGAACAGTGACAGCGAGCTTGCCAAATTTGTCCTACGCGCTCGCGACACCCAGTTTACAAGTACCTACCATCTTCATCATCATATCGGAGCCAAGCAAAAGATGCTGACCGATCCCGTTCTCTCCAATACGGAAACAGACGCTAAGAATTTCCGTGAAGAATGTGGGACGCAGTACATCGGTATCGTTACAACAGGTGGTAAACTTGACGTCGGTGTTAAATTTTCATTTTCCAATTTCGAATTCAAACAAGAGTTCGACGCTGGTGGCGCCATGAGTTCCTTGACCGGCCTCAGTGTGCACGTTGGCGCGCTTACCGAACTCGCCAAGAAGAATTCATCGGTTGAGATTTTCTTCCATCAAACAGGTGGTAAGCTATCGGACTTGACGAATATGTTCGAAAGTAAAGATATCGTTTCCTGTTCACTCGAACACTTCGATCGCTGTGAAAGCTTGCTAGAAGCGATTCTTAATTACAGCAAGGGCAGCTTCGCCAAAGCCGTGATGGAAGAGGGGAAAGACCAAACTATTAGCTTTCAAACGCATGACTACCCGCATGCACCACAGATCTATGAAAGTCCTGTAGTAAAGAACGAACGCTTAAAAATACTCGACATATTGGAACAGCAGTACCTCGATCATGATTATTTAATTAGCCTTAAAGGGCACATGGATGCTTACGAAAACTGCGATGACCGCTGCCTAAAAACCCTTCTCTCACACGTCATGGCTAACATGCGTATATTGAAAGAAAGTATCACCTTAAGTTTTGCGGATCCTGAGCGCTTTTTGGAACTTGGCACACTTTCCAAACTCGAGTTGCACGCGGTTGAACTACCCATGAAAAGACCGCCTAGCTACTATGAATTTATCACACGCAACGCTCAATACCTGCTCCCGTCAACGATGGTCGTTGTGGTTGTCCCTCTCATCTATTATTTCACTATGAAAAGAATGTCCGGCGCAGCGATCGGAACTTAAGGATTGAGTAAAGGTGAAAGCTGAGCAACGCATCTATGGTTTTGACCTCATCCGCTTGATCGCTTTCCAAGCTATTATCATTTTCCATTGTTCCTGGGCTATTTGGTTAAACCCTTCCGGCCCCCCAGACCCACTACCGACACCCATCTGGCGTTTCATGGAAGTCTATGCGCGCATGTTCTCTTTCTCAGGCTTCGTCATCGTTTTCATGACGTCTTTTTTGCTGGGGATAAAGGAGAGCGACTATCGCAAGAAATTCTGGCTGCCCATCTTTTTACTGGGTGGTTGGCTCTTGTTTTGGTTTTGTACGTATTTGAAGGAAAAAGACCTCTTCATTTTCCAGTGGGATATTTATCCCTTTCTTGTGGTGGGGTGGCTCAGTGGTCGATGGATACTGAATTGCCAGCGGAAGCTTCGCGTTGCCTTTGCGATCCTGTCCGTTGTTCTTCTTTGTATTCCGTTTTGGAAAATTCAAAGTGCCCGGCAGCTACCTTTCTGGCTTGGTCAAATTCTTGTAGGGCTTTGTCCGGAAGATTATGCAGACTGGCCAATCTTGCCTTGGATCGCTTTAATTTGGCTCGGCATGTTGGTGGGACACTTTATGCGAGCTAGAAAACGGGTTGGGCAGCTCTTCTTTGCTTTTTACAAGGTCGAGTATTTTATCGCAGGGCTGATGATTCCAGCTTTCCTAAGCTTGCGGGCACGTTATTTTGTCACAAGGTTAGGTGATGGCTGGTCTTGTTTTACATTCCGTCAGGAGCTTTGGGTTTTTTGGACGCATATGCTTTTTTGGATGGGACTGCTGCGCCTGTCGCTACACCCCGTGGTCCAAAACACGTTGGCAGCGAGCAAGATTGTTCGGATGCTCAGTAGCCTTGCGATCAATCGGCATTTTTTTCTGGCGTATTTGGGACATTACTTGCTGATTTTCGCGCTGATTGGACTTTGGGATCCCCAACAAACGGCGGACAACAAGTTGTTTTTGGATAGTATCGTTTTGCTTGTGCTACCGCTTAGTGAGATTTTTGCACGTGGGACCGCAGGGCTCTTTAAGCGCCGCTAAGGGAAAAACTCGGCGTAGGAGGTTGGGGTTTCGAAGAGGCGCAAACGCACGATTTGCAGATGGGCAGGCAAGCTGTCCTTAAGGCGCTCGTAACACCATACAACGATATTTTCAGCTGTGGGAACAAAGGGCACCAAGACTATATTCAAATCTTTCCCTTCATTTTTAGAGAGAGATGCAAAGATGGCATCCTCTTCGCTTGCCATGAAGCAGTGATCCAGGCGCGTGCAGATATTGGCTAGCAGGCTCTGCTTGATATCGCCAAAATCGTGGACCATGCCTTCTTGGCTGGTACCTTTTTCTTGGGAAATCAGACCGGACACCGTCATTTCGAGACGATAGCGATGACCATGCGGATTGCGACATTTGTGTTTGTGGTTGGGAACACGGTGACCCATGTCCCATTCAATGGATTTCGTAATTTCAAGCATTTGGTTCGGCTTTTCCAATGTGTGTCGCTGTCTTTTAACACCCCTTGGAGGCCTTCGCCATGCTTTTTCAACCGCACTTAGGGCGCCTAGCCAATCGCCCCCGATCGGCTGAAAAACACTAGCGGCGGAAGAAACAGGTAAGGAATCAGCTGGGCAGCAAGCCTCTCTAAGAGCTTGGACGGATGACCCATGGATTTAGATGAATTTTGCGTAACTTGCTAAAGCGCTTTGGATTTCTGCTTTAAGTTCCTTGAGGGAGAAGGGCTTCATGATGACAGCGGAAATTCCCTTGCTCTGAAAATAAGACATTTTGCGGCGTAATCGGCCATCTGAGACTATAATGATGGGGGTCGCACTGACTTTGCGAATTTCATCAAGCAGGTCAACCCCTCCTATGAGGGGAAGATAGATGTCGGTGATAATAAGATCGGGTCGAAAATCGTCGAGCTTTAACAGAGCTTCACGTCCATCGAAGACGACTTCCACAATGTAGTCTTGTCGAAGAGCAATTTTGACAAGCTCGCTCAGATCGCCTTCGTCGTCGATGACGAGAATTTTCGCTTTAGTTTGATTCCGATTTTCCATATCTACGGAGCCTTTCTCACATTATAGACGCTTTATGATGAGGGAGGAAAGGGCCGTTTCATACGAGACAACACACTCACTAAGAAGGATAAGATTCATGGCAAGCTCAAATAAAAATGGTAAAATGCAAAGCTCAGCATCCGATGCTCTCTACGACTTAGAGATTTCACGACAGGCGAAGGAAGCNNTGATGGAAGATAGCGCTTCGACAAACGCACAAATTCACTACCCCATTCACTGGTTGCTAACACCCCGTTCCGAAGAAAAAACAATTAAAAATCGCTACTCTCCCACAGTTCAGTTTGAGGACGCCACAGTCGCAGCTGCCCAAAGCAGCCAAACAGAGCAAGCTTCCTTGCAATCTATTGTTGAGAGTTTGATCTAGCTAACGCAGCGGGGAACTTGGTGGGATCGAAACTGAATTGATCGCCAATTTTTACGCTGCGTTGTCCCTTCCGCAGGAACATGATGGCACCCTCGTAGATGGGGTCGCCAAATGTGTTGCTGAGTTTTTGTTCGGGTCCAAAAAAACCGACAATATGACCTTTTATGTCTNNGCCGATCTCGCATCTTCAAGCCCCAAGCTCGTCCCCGATCCAAATAAGCCCACGCCTTATTAATTTTCACCACCCGCGGCAAATCCGCCTTAGCTAAAGCACGTTTTTCCTGACTGAGCATTTGCGTAAGACGGGTGTCCCACTGCAAAGCTGCAGCTTGCTTGCTGCTTGTTAACTGCCATGACAAAGGTCCCAAGCGCGTCGCTTCCCGTGCGAAGACCGCATCGGCCATGGTCACTTGCACTTGAAAATTGAGAGGCAAGACAAAGGGATGGTTTTGGCGTTCAGGCTCAAGCTCCCAGTCCATTAAAAGATGACGGGTGGCCCTGCGCATGGGCGTCGCCGGCAGCAGCAGACTGTAAATCACGCGCAAAGATTCCTGATTTATCGGCGNNCGCCAGAACTTTCCATCCGCCCTGGGCAAGATTTTCACTGACTAAAAGATTCAAACATAAATTTGCGCTCTGATCGGAGCGACTCAGGCTGCTACGCTCGCGAATACTGAGTTCCAAAGTATCGTCCTCTGCTAGCTGAGGCAGACGTCCCACTGCCGAAGCAGCGAGCGCCCAGAGTCTATCGGTCACTTGTGTGAGGTATTTTACGGAATCTTCTTCTCCGGCTAGCATGCGCCGCCAGTTTTTGTGGGGTCTTAGGCTATTTTCTGAGCTCAGNNGTATTGTGACAAAGATCCACAAGTTTCTGCCAAGCGAGCAAAGTACCGGTTCGATAATCAAAGCTTGCTTGGCAGCGTGCTTTAACGGGCCCACCCTAACGTCTTCTAAGAGCGTCGTTTGTTCGGGAAGCAGGGGCGTAGCTGGGGAGCTCGTCGCGAGATAGTGGGTGAGCGCGTCGGATTTCGCAAAAAGCGACTCTGCTAGACGAAAATAGGCTTCGTCGAGACCCTCTTGGAACTTGGCGATGAGTTCGGGTTCCACATTGGCAAAATGCCAGGGCAGGAGAATGGCATCCGGCAGTGGCAAAGCTCGCGACAGACTTTTAACTTTCTCGACATGTGTTTTGATGTCCGTGCGGTCGCGCTCATCATCTCCGCCTCGCGCAAGATTGGCACCTATGGAAAAAGAGAGGATGATAATGCTGAGCATGTATTGGCTGAATTTTTGCCTCATAGTCTTCATTTCGGTTTTGCCGAGCAAGATATAAGGATCTTACGATGATTGGAGCTTTATTTTCACCATTTCATGAAATATCTCGGGGTCTTAGCGTCTACGTCAAAGGTTTCCGCTGGCTGCAGAAGCATCCGAGCTACTTCATCCTTTTGCTGCTGCCGATGGCGATCAGCCTCCTTCTTTTAGCCGCGACGTGGGGACTGTTCACGAAATACCATGACAGTGTTTTGGCACTCATCATGTTCGACAAGCCTGGAACTTTTCTCTTAATCGCACTCTATTATCTGGCAAAGGCTACTTTGTACATTGTGCTGTTTGTCATGAGTTTAATTTTCTACATGCTTGTTCTTAACGTGATTTCAGCACCGATCTATGATCTCGTTTCCGCTGCAGTGGAAAAGGATTTGACAGGCCGAGCTGATGATGAAACAAGTTTGTGGGAAGCTTTTCTTCTCATGAAAGAGGAATTAAAGAAGGTTCTTTTTATTTTCCTCGTATCGGTGCTCCTTCTCTTAATTCCAGGCGTGAATATCATCTCACCGCTTATAAGGACTTTCTTCGTAGGATGGGAGTTCTACGATTTTTCCCTCGCCCGTAAAAAATGGCCGTTTAAAAAGCGGCTCGGTTTTGTATTTAAACATATCTGGTCGGTAACGGGCTTTGGATTATGGCTGCTAATTCCGGGAGGACAGATGATTCTCATGCCACTGGCTGTCGTGGGGGGAACAATGCTAGCAGTTGAAGATTTGAATCGCACAGAAAATGCAAACAAGGGGAATTTATGAGCAACCTACAATTGATCGATGACAAAGAAAAAAAGAAAAATTTCGACGTCACTATTGCTGCGATTGAAAAACAATTCGGCAAGGGTGCAATTATGCTGTTGGTTAATGATTCGAACTTTGGCAATGTCGAAGTCATCCCCACCGGCTGCTTGTCTCTAGATCTCGCTCTAGGTATCGGTGGTCTCCCTAAAGGCCGGATCGTTGAGATCTACGGACCTGAATCAAGCGGTAAAACAACCTTAACACTCCACGCGATTGCCGAAGCCCAAAAGCGCGGTGGAACCTGCGCCTTTGTCGATGCGGAACATGCCCTCGACACCGGCTATGCTAAAAAGATCGGAGTCGATCTTGAAAACCTCTTAGTTTCCCAGCCCGATACGGGTGAGCAAGCGTTGGAAATCGTCGAAATGTTGGTGCGCAGCAACGCCGTAGACGTGGTCGTGGTGGACTCCGTAGCAGCTCTAACACCCAAAGCTGAGTTAGAAGGAGACATGGGCGACCATCATGTCGGCTTACAAGCCCGTTTGATGTCGCAAGCGCTTCGTAAGTTGACGGGGGTGATCTCTCGCTCGCGCTGCGTTGTCATTTTCATCAATCAGTTGCGTATGAAAATCGGTGTTATGTTTGGCAATCCTGAAACCACGACCGGTGGCAATGCCCTTAAATTCTACTCCTCGCTTCGCCTCGATATCCGTCGGCAAGCGTCGATCAAGGTTGGCGAAGAAGCTATCGGTAGTAGGGTGAAAGTGAAAGTAGTCAAAAACAAATTGGCGGCTCCTTTCAAAACTGCTGAGTTCGATGTCATGTTTGATGAGGGGATTTCGCGGATCGGTGACATTCTAGATCTTGCAAGCGCTAAGGGTATCGTTAAAAAATCTGGCTCCTGGTTCTCTTACGGCGAGGAGAAGCTTGGCCAGGGCCGCGAAGGAGTCAAAGGTTTTTTAAGCGAGCACCCCAAAATCTGTACACAAATCGAGCAGGAATTGCGCAAGGAATTTTTTCCGGCAGATCGCGAAAGCGCGCAATCGGTCTCTTCTTTTAAGGGAGCAACTGCTAGAGCAGAGAATCTTGAAGAAATGACCGAGAATGAAAAACCTGCTAAAAAACAGCCCGTGTTACAATAGCAAGAACAGTGACCCCTTCGGCTGCGTTCGGGTAAGCTTCTCTGACCCGCAACTCGAACGCAGCGTAGCCTAGCCGGAATCTGAAATTTTTTTTCTGCGGAACTCCCTCATCCCAGCGAACAGCAAAGCTGTGAGCGGGTGGGATCTTCACCTCGCCCATCTTTGCTTCAGATCCCTGCCGTTCGGCCTTTGGCCTCACTGGGATGACATCTGACCGTGGGCCTTATAAGCAACTGCAACGTAAATTTCAGATTTGACAGGAAGGAACTATGAAGCACACAAATCTTCTGATTGTCTGGCTCGTGAGTCTGGCTACTGTACTCCAAGCCCGCAGTAGCATCTTCGACGTGGATGAACTCCCGCATGGCAAAAACATCACATTGGGCCGCGCTGCAGTCATAAGGCTGACGAGAGATGCCCGCAGCCTCACCCTCCAAGCCACCGACACCCCCCAAACGCTTAGCTTTGAATTAGAAGGGCCTTCCTCAAAAAATGTTATGGAAGACATTGGACTCTTCGACACCAATAAAACGCGTGTCCAACATATCCACCTCGAAAGCGGCAAAACCTATCTCTACACGTTCAGCGGCTTGAACTCCATTTTGGTAATACCAGAACCCACACCGACCCGAAATAAAGTTACGCCCAACGACACGGGCATCCTCATTAAAAGCGATAAGCCCCTAACACTTTCCCATTAAAAAAATCTGCCACGGATTCAACTTCAACTGAAAATTTAGTAGACTTAGAGCAACCCAATTTCAGTGAGGCGTCCCTTGATGATGAATAAATTAGTCCTAGCCTTATTTTTAACATTTCATAGTGCAGTTTCAATAGCCTACTGGCCTTGCATGACCTACACGGAACAAGAAGGTTGTAGACAAGAAGGCTGTACTTGGGATGCTTCCCAACACTGCCTTTCGCCCACTCCTCTTGTAGGTAGTAGCTGCAGTAGTGCAACACGACAAAATTCGTGCGAGAACATAGGCTGCCTATGGCAAAAGAAAGATAAAAAGTGCTTAAGTAGCAACACACTGTGGGGAGCTGAATGCAAAACTGTCAGTGAGGGTGACATTTGTGAGAACATCTCCGGATGTATTTGGGACTCTACGGCAAGAAAATGCCTGGCTAACGGTTATCGTACAAAATCAGCCTGCCAACATGCGCAAGAAGAACAAAGTTGCGAAAAACTGGGTTGCAATTGGGACGATAAAACCGGTTGTTTGGAGAAAGACCAATGTTTATTTGCTTCGGCTCGAGACGTCTGTTCTAAGTTAGCAAAATGCGTCTGGGATCCGACGAAACTTATGTGTCTGCACCATATGGCTTCCTCTTGTGAATATGTCTCTAAAAACGTTTGCCTAGATAAATTTAAAAATGAATGCGTATGGGATTCTAAACAAAAAATCTGCATTACAAAGAAACCTGATATTAGAACTTTCGACGATCTTGATCCAAAAACCAAGAAGGCCCTCCTGGACTTCCTCAAAGTCCGTCATATTCGGGAAGAACACCTCTTTAGGTTTGAACTTTCACGTTGTCACTACCACTCAGAAAAAGAGGCCTGCGGAGCTGCAATTGACTGCATTTGGGATCAAGAACATACCAACTGCACGGATAAGCACACCGTATTTTGCGGTTTCCTTGGTCAAACACCCTGCGAAAACGTTGCCCATTGCATTTGGGATGACGTGGTCAACACGTGTTTCAATTCAGATGTCACTTGTACTTATTTTAAATCTGAAAGATCCTGCGATGTCCTGAAAGATCGCTGTGATTGGGATAGAATNNAGATAAAAGAGGATACGGAATAAACTCAAGTTTCCTCAATCACGTGCCCAACACCTTCTCAACCTTATCTAAGCCAACGAAAAACCGTTCCAAATCATCTTCGTTGTTATAAAGATAAGGTGAGATGCGTGTCGTAGCTGGAACTTTAAGATACTGCATGAGGGGTTGGGCACAATGATGGCCGGCCCGCACACAGACGTTCTCCGAGTCCAGGATAGCTGCGATATCATGGGGATGAATCGTCGTGTGATGGAAGGAGAGAATCCCAACCCACGCTTCCGTGTCCTTTAACAAAACTTCGACATGTTTGCGTTTTTTAAGTCGGGTAAGAAATTTCTGACTGAGAGCCAGATCTTGGGCGAATGCTTGTTCGCGATCGAAGCTCTCGAGGAAGAGTAGCGCCTCACCAAAGCCGATGATGCCTCCGATATTGGGTGTTCCCGCTTCAAACTTATGGGGAAGTTCATTCCACGTCGCTCCGTCGGTTGTGACTTTAGCAATCATCTCCCCGCCACCTTGATAAGGTGACATCGTTTCGAGCAAGGCTTTGCGACCAAACAGCACACCGACACCGGTGGGTCCGCACATTTTATGACTGCTAAAGGTGTAGAAGTCACACCCGATCTCGCGCACGTTCACAGCAAAGTGCGGGACAGCTTGCGCACCATCGATGATCGTGATGGCACCAGCGGCTTTGGCAAGGGCCACCAATTCCCGGACGGGGTGAATGGTGCCAAGCACATTCGAAACATGGGCACAGGCAAAAATTTTTGTACGCTTGCTGATGAGTTTCTTGACAGCTTGAACATCCAATCGCCAGTCGGCAGTCAAGGGTGCAAAAACGACTTTAGCACCTTTAGCCTTTGCGATCATTTGCCAGGGGACGATATTGGAATGGTGTTCGGCAATGGTGAGAAGAATTTCATCTCCAGCTTTGAGAAAGTCTCCTCCCCACGCCTGGGCGACAAGATTGATGCTCGCTGTCGTTCCCGACGTAAAGATAATTTCCTTGGCTTCGACATCACCTAAAAAGCGGGCGGTGTGCTTGCGCACGCTCTCAAACATGGCTGTCGCTTGCTCAGCTAATTTATAGACACCGCGATGAACATTACTGTGTTCAAAAGAATAATAACGGGCCATGCGATCGATCACCCGCTTGGGCTTTTGGCTGCTTGCCGCATTGTCTAAATAACTTATAGGACTGGGGTGACTGAGAAAGGGAAAGACATCACGTAAATTCATTGGGCTGCGATCCTTCGTTCGATTTTTGCTGTACGAAGCGCCACATTTTTATCTCGACTTTTAGCGAGCGATGAGTGACGCTGGGGGCAAAGGANNCCGTGATGCAAGTGCCAAAACCAGTTAACGAGACTGTTCTCACCTACGCACCAGGATCTGCGGAAAAGCGACAGTTAAAATCTGCGCTTCATGAAATAGCGGAACAGAAGACCCCAATCCCGCTCGTGATTGGCGGCAAGCATCTCCAACGGCAGGCCCAACAAAAAATTTTTTGTCCGCATGCCAAACATAAAGTTCTAGCTGAGTACAGCATGGCTGAAGAAGCGGATATTCAAGCAGCCATTCATAACGCGACAGAAACTCAGAAAATGTGGTCGCAGGTTCCCTTCGCTGAGCGCGCCAGCATCTTTCTCAAAGCTGCCGATTTACTTGCCCATCAATTTCGCGCCAAGGTCAACGCTGCCACCATGCTTGGGCAAAGCAAGTCCTGTCATCAGGCTGAAATCGACGCGGCTTGTGAACTGATCGATTTTTTTCGTTTTAATGTTTACTTTGCGCAGTGGCTCAACGAGGTCCAACCCCTCTATTCTCCGCGTGGCAACTGGAATCGCAGTGAGGCAAGGGGTCTTGAAGGTTTTGTTTTTGCCGTGGGGCCGTTCAATTTCACCTCGATCTCGCTCAATCTCGCTTGCACCCCGGCGCTCATGGGTTGCTGCGTAGTGTGGAAGCCGGCAACGACGGCACTGCTCTCCTCTTATGTGATTTATGAAATTCTCGAGAAAGCGGGTCTGCCACCTGGGGTGATCAACCTTGTCTCTGGGGATGCTGCAATGATTTCGCGAAGCGTCATCAAGGATCCGCATCTTGCGGGCATTCACTTCACGGGCTCGACTGCGACCTTCGATCATTTATGGCAAAGTGTTGGACAAAATATCAGCCACTACAAAAGCTACCCACGTTTGATAGGCGAGACTGGCGGCAAGGACTTTGTCTTTGCCCATCCTTCGGCTGACCCAGAGGAACTGGTGAGCGGACTCATTCGCGGATCTTTTGAATATCAGGGGCAAAAGTGCTCGGCAGCATCGCGCGCCTATATCCCCAAAGGACTTTGGCAGACGATCAAAGACAAACTGATCAGCGAAATCCAAAGCATTAAGATGGGCGACCCGACAGATTTCACTCATTACATGAGCGCCGTTATCGACGCTCGTGCTTATACCAAGATCAAGGCTTTCATCGACGACGCGCGGCGGTCGAACGAGGCCCAAATTCTGTGCGGCGGGGAGTGCGATGATAGTGTGGGTTATTTTATCCGCCCAACCCTCATCCAAGCCTTCAATCCACGTTACAAATCTATGGTTGAAGAAATCTTTGGTCCTGTTCTGAGCGTCTATGTCTACGATGAAAGCCAGGAAGCCGAAACCATTCGTCACTGTGACGAGAGCACTCCTTACAGCCTCACTGGCGCTATATACTCGCAAGATCGCTTGGCGAGCGCCCGCTTAAGCCAGGCTTTTATGTACAGTGCCGGCAATTTCTATATCAACGACAAACCCACGGGTGCCGTTGTCGGCCAACAACCGTTCGGCGGGGCCCGCAANNTGTTTGGAATCTTGCCCGGTGGGTTTCGCATCGTAGTATCAAAGAGAATTTTATACCGATCACGGATTACCGTTACGAATTTTTGAAGGAGCCATAATGCCTGCACCGATCTTTGAGCGATTGAAGAACACCCTCTTTCTTCGCGGCTGGGCCTTTCTCAAAGTCCCGCTTATCAACATGATGGGGCCCCGCGTTCGCGAGTTAAACGACGATCGCTGTGCCGTGCTC
>PLEQ01000355.1:0-1408 GCA_003136475.1 Deltaproteobacteria bacterium | reverse complement strand
AAAGATCTCCGTGCCGATTTTAAAAAACGTCCTGACAGCGATACGCTTTTTACCTGCACCGAAGGTCGTGAAATCAAAGCTCTGGTGGCCCAGGCTCTCTTGAGCGGAGAGCGCACGCAAAAGACCGTCACCATCATCGCAAGCTGCCCCAAAAAATATGGCAACGAACCCGTTGCAGAATTCCAACTCACCTTGTCGTTGAAAAAAACGCAAAAGACGGCAAAGAAAGCCCNNATGACATGCCGTAGCCCCCCACCTGTGCCGCTCCACGGCCACCTGCAAGTGCTGTGCATCTCGGCAAATTGTGGTATAAAACCGCTTCGGTCCCATCAACTGTAGGCATTTACAATAGGAGAAAGACCATGTCTGTCTTAGTAGGAAAACATGCACCCGATTTCACCGCCAAAGCTGTCGTTAACGGTGACATTAAGGGCAATTTTAAACTCAGCGATTTCCGCGGCAAATATGTTGTACTCTTTTTCTATCCCCTTGATTTTACATTTGTTTGCCCAACAGAACTCCATGCTTTCCAAGAAAAAATTGACCAGTTTCGCAAGCTCAATTGCGAAGTCGTGGCCTGCTCCATCGACTCTCATTTCAGCCACGTAGCATGGCTCAATACTCCCAAAAAAGAGGGTGGTATTGAAGGCGTTAAATACCCGGTCGTTTCGGACATCAATAAGACCATCGCCCGCGATTACGATGTTCTGATCCCGAATGAAGGTGTGGCTCTCCGCGGGACCTTCCTGATTGACCGCGAAGGATTCGTCCGTCACCAAACGGTGAACGATAACTCCCTGGGTCGCAACGTCGATGAAGTTCTCNNGCTTTGCAATACACCGAAGAGCATGGCGAAGTTTGCCCAGCCAACTGGAAAAAAGGGCAAAAAGCCATGAAGGCAACCCAAGGTGGACTCAAAACTTACTTCGCTGGCTAACTAAGAGGCCCCCAATGAACGACGCTTCTCGCAAGACTTCAACAGAATTTCTCCTCGCCCACTACGAGGTTCTTCTCATTGATGCCTTTGGCGTTCTTATGGACACTCAGGGCGCTTTGCCGGGAGCTGTCGCCTTCATAAATGAGCTCAATCGCTCTGCCAAACCTTATTTCATTCTCTCCAACAGTTCGCTCTACAATGCCCAACAAAATCAGGCGAATTATCTGCGTCGTGGTTTGGAAATTAGCAAAGAGCGCATTATCACTTCTGGGGCGCTCTTACCCAAATGGATGCGAGCGCAGAATCTTACTGGGAAACGTTTCCTGGTACTCGGACCTGAGCCCACAAAAAACCTTATACGAGATGGCGGCGGATTCATTACGGATGATCGTGCCGAAGATGTCGACGTCATCGTTTTGGGTCATCAGTCCGGTTTTGACTTTGTCGACGGCATGGACCATGCCATCACAC
>PLEQ01000019.1:223-12602 GCA_003136475.1 Deltaproteobacteria bacterium | reverse complement strand
AGAGTTCGGAGGAAGTTGAATGTCCGTACCTGGAGAGATTGGACCATTCAAAGACCGAGGAGGAGTTGCGCCAGAGGCAACAATCGTCACAGTCTCGTCGTATCCGGCCTGATGTGCGATGATATTGCCGATAGCATCATCTAACAACTTGATCGCAAGAGTTAAATTGTCGCCATCTTGGATTACGCTATTACCGACGCCAGTTCCTGACTGAGTTACAGTAATTGCGAATGGCGCACCGACGCTAACATTGGCGGGAGAGCCAGTTGCGCCAGCAGAATTATTGGTTACGGTAATGACTTTACTTACTGCGGTAGCCGTAAAATCATTAAAGAATGTGTCATTCAAAAGAGTCGCAAGAGTCGCCGCAGTAGTTGCAGCAGAATCACCAGTCGTAACAACCCACTGAAGAGCGGTCGCCGACGCTATAGGCATTGGATCTACGCCAGTGCCGTCTTTATTGACCCAAATATAGTACGCACGATTACCCGTTGACGAGTAAATAATGAAGTACTGATTCGAAGCCATGGTGGTTGCGGCGCCAGTCGTGATCGACACGATTTGCGGCACGGAACCAGGGATCAAAGCCGATGTATAATTTGGCTTACTTTGCGATTCTGCAGGAGAGCCAATGTACTGAAGTAGTTGTTTAGGAACTCCGTCATCAATTTGGTTAGAATCACCATACTGGAGTTCTTGACCCAAGAAGTGAACGTAAACCGTAGGAACTGAGCCGCCGACATCTTCGCGCGCAAAAAGCCAGAACGTATTCTGACCTATCGGAACGTCTTCTCTTGAAGTAATGTAAATATTTCGTTGAGTGCTCGGACTTGCAGAGGCGCTGTACGATCCTAAAGCGTAAACGCTTTTGGTGCCAGACGCAGTTTGAGAGGCTGGAATGTAATTTCCAACAATAGTAACAGAAGTTGGTGAGTCAACGCTGTAAATTTCTGCGTAGAAACTATCTGGATCTGCTGAAGCTCTGATGTAATCGCCAGCCAGCAATCCGGTCGTCCAAGAAACTGCGCCCACTGATGTAACATTTGTGTAGCCAGTTGGCGATNNGAGGGTAAGTGAAAAGCAAATTTGGCGTGACAGGAATGTCTCGACCAAGAATTACGTATGCGACCTGATCGTCTGCAAGCAAAATGTCTGCAGAAGTTGGGTTTGCTGCAAATTCGTATGAAAGCGATGAGCCGATAACTTTCAAATAGAAAGGATCTGACCAGTTGATTTGACCAGGAGAGGTAACTACTGATGGGCTGTAAAACGAAATCGTCTCTGCAGAAGCGTTGGCGGTCGCGTTTTTCGACATTGTGACCGTTGAGCCAACAACATTGGTAATCGTGGTTCCAGTGGGAATGCCAGATCCAAAAATATAGAGTCCGTTTACGAGGCCTGTCGTAGAAGACATTGCTGTGATCGTATTCGTGCCGGAAACTATAGTGCCGGTAGCGACGAGGACTGGGTCATTGTTTGGCAAAACACCATGAGTGATCGTGCCTTGACCGACCGTGATCGTATTGATCGCGTCTTCTCTAAGTTTGACTAAAGATCCTGGATTTGGATTTGGTCCTACTGAACATATGCCAGAATACCAGTAGGTGGTACCCTTGACTTCCAAAAAGGTCGTCATGATTGCATTCATCCAGTCTTTGAGACTGAACAGCATCTTGTCGCCACCTTCGAAAGGATTTACACTATTCGAAGATGAAGTTGGAGGATTTTCTGTACGGCCTTCTGGCTGTGCGGTCCAAGGATAAACGTAAAACGGATCTGGATCTGCGCCACCAGTTCCAAGTCGGAAAAGGAGCCAACGACAGTCGGTGATAGCGACGACGTCCNNGTTGATGACGTATTGTAAAATTTGCGCGCGTGGAGCCGTTAGAGTCGTTTCACTGTTCGTGGTCGGGTCCCAAATATAGACCTGTGCGTCAGTGGTCGGATCAATATAGCGCGTGTAGTCAATTCCGACGTAGTTGAGGGCATTCGGAGAGAAGGCGCCGGTAACGTTGGTGTTGATTGAACTGTTTAACTGTTGTGCAGGGGTGCCAGGAGGAACTTGAAGGATGGTGCCAGACTGACTGGCAAGGATGTGCATGACCGAACTAGGATTGCTCCCAGAGTCCATAATCATCTGGAGGTTGGAAGCTGCGCCGCCGATTGCCCCAGTCATGGAAATTTCGAATCCGCGCAGAATATAGCCCTGCGTTACGTTGGTTACGAAAGCCATCGTAGACATGTCCCAGTCATTGCTGCTAGCCGATTCTATGGCGCGCATGTCAGGAACGTCAACCCTCTGGCCTGATAGCCAATTTACCCTTCGCTGGACTGACATAAGTTATTGATTTCCTTTATTATTATTATTTACCATGATTTTGGTCCAGTTCTCACTTTAGAGGTGACAAATTTACTCTTTTCCCTTAATAAAGATTGGGGGTCGACTATATCTGCATAAACCCACACAAAACCCTTATGAATAGCAGAAAATATATTGCATGATTTGTGAACCGTTGTCATATTAAAGCCATTTCTGCCAGCTTCGCTGGCCGACCTAAATGTTTTAATTTCTTTGGTAAAAACATTCATGCCAATGACGGCTCTTTCCAGTCTAACTTTTGCAATTTTTGCTTTTTCTGCTTTTTCTTGTAGTTTTTTCAAGTCAAATTCTTCTTTAGAGGACCAAACCCAGCCTTTGTGGGAAACGGATTCAAAAGTAGTGCCATCCTTTCTGGACGACACGAATCCTAATACGCACTTTCTTATGCACTTTTCATTAAATCCATCAGTTTTAGCATCAGCGGCTGACGCATACTCCTTCACTTCTCCGCTTCTGACGTTCATGCCGATTATTGGCTTCTTGTTTGACTTGCTGATAGCTGTCTTTGCTTTTATATCATGCTCAGACGCATTTCCTCCTGGAGCTAAATTGTACAGATCGCTTCCCTTCTCGATCAGGAGCATTTCCTCTCTATTTAGTTCATCAAGAGTGTTGACTTCTCTGATTATCTCAAACCTGAACTTCTTCTCTCCATATTTATTCCACGCCGCCTGCAAATACCTATTGTGGTGCCTGCCCTTACGCAAGGGGTAAAGGTGCTCACGCCAACGTTTAATCGCCGGTCTGGTCGTCTGTCCTACATATTTGTGTCCACTTTCAATGTGGATAATTTGATAAATCAACATACTTATAAGGTTGCCTCGTTCTCATATATCACGTACAATCTAACTGAGGCTGAATCTTATCCTTTCAAAGGAGCCCTCTTGAGCAGATCGACGCGCGGTGAGAAAGAGTACACCAGATTCCAGCAAATGCAACATGAAAATTCACGGCTAAAACGCGAAATATCCAAGCTTCGCAAGCAGTTAGCACGTCTTGACCTGGATCGACACAGCTATGTAAAAGATATAGTTGATGAACATTTTGCAAACGAAGACCAAGAGGAAACGACGGGCAAAATGCTCGAACGCCTCAAGGACGAGTGGAAGTGCCATGAATGCGCAGATGGCTATTTAGAGATCATCCTCTATTCCAAGATGGGACAGCCATGGTACTTTAGGAAGTGTAACAATCTTAATTGTAGACACAGGACAAAATCTCAGGTATATTCTGAGAATGTGGAAGGAATTAAAAGTGAAATCCCTAAAATTGACCCAAGAAAGCCTCGTCGGTAGAAAATTTTACAAATTGACAGTCATTGAAAAGACCGACATGAAAAGGCACAATACTTACCTCTACCGATGCAAATGCGATTGTGGCCAGGAAACATTGGTAAAAAGATGTGCCCTACTCGATGGCCAACAAAGCTGCGGATGCGCCGTAAAAGAGAGAATCGGAAACCTAAACAGACTTCCAAAAGGAGAGGCCGCAGTCAACGGCCTCTTTACTCGCTATCAAATACGAGCCAAAAAAGATGGCATAGAATTTGCAATAACAAAGGAATTTTTCAAAAAAATAATCTCTGGAAAATGTTTTTACTGTGACGAATCTCCTGGACCTCATGCATTCAGAAATATGCNNGGATTAGATAGGGTCGACAATTACATCGGATATATCGAGTCAAATACCGTTACATGCTGCGCTGAATGCAATTGGATGAAGCGCATTCTTAATACGAAACAGTTCTTTGAAAAAATCATTCGTATCGCCAAACACAATAACTTATTGAAATAATTCACTTTATTAGTACTTGCCGATCATACCAGATCATGCTATCCTTTTGGGTAGATGCAACTATCGCTTTGGGTAGTTGTAACTTCTACAAAGTGAGGGTTAATGAATTTCGTACAAATAATACTTACCGCAGCAAAGACGGCGAAAATTTCTGGTGCCATCCTTGTCGCTGTTTGCTCACACGAGAGCGGCCTCATGAACACGGTGACTCCCCATGACGGTGGTTCCCCATCAATCGGCATCTGCCAAGTCAAATACGACACTGCGACCTTTCTTGGCTATAACGGCGACGCAAAAGGTCTGGAAGATCCTACGACCAACGCAAAATATGCAGCTCTCTATCTCAAATATCAGTATGAACGCTACCAAAATTGGTGCAAGGCTATCGCAGCTTACAACGCCGGTCGATACAGCGAAAACCTGCGCGAACCTGGACATCCTAAAAACCTCAAATATGTTCTCAATGTAGGTAAAAAACTAGATAAGAACTTTCAGAAAACCATATCCTGTGATAGAGTCTCAACAGGAGACACAGATGTCGCAGAAAATAATGGTCCTGGATTGCGAATTCAATCAGCCCAGTCGGAAAACTATCCAAATTGGGGCGGCGATTTATGATGTTCGCAGTGCGGCCTGCTATGGAACTCTCGACCTCTACGTAAATCCTGGCGAACCAATCACACCTGAGATCACTGATCTGACCGGCATCACTGACCGCGACGTTGCTAATGCACCAAATATCATTGAAGCCTGGCAGGAACTCAAATATTTTCATTCAAAGCATAAGTGCTTTAAAAATCCTCTAGTTTGGGGATCTGGCGTCAGAAATGACAGCCATGCGCTATTTACTGAAGTGGTCGATTTTCAACTAAATGTTGCTCACTTGCATAGCAAAGATATAGAAAAAGAGAATTTCATGGGCTGGCGTGTTTTGGACGCAAAAACCCTGTTTCAAAGCCTAATGTTGTTCGAAAATCGCGGTTACGCAGGCGGATTAAAAGACTGTATGGAAAGACTTGGCTTGAAATTCGAGGGCGAAAAGCATCGCGCTCTAGTAGACGCCAAAAATACGTTCACCCTATGGTATTACATGACGAGACTGATGCACGATGGCCTCAAATCAAAGAAATAAAGAAATTGTAGAGTTGATTTTTTTGGCAATTTCAATCATTGCCATGATCTTCGCTTGCGAAAATGTTGCTTTTAAGAGCGATCTAGGGCGAACTGAGGCACCATACCAACAAAATCAAAATTCAGTTGATAAGACTGCTTTATCGCCACCGTATGGTTCTCGCTCGACACCTTCGCGTTCGGAATAAAGAGAATATCTTCCGAAGTGCTTCGATCCTGAATACGAATTGAGATATAAGGATTTGCGGCGATGTCGGCGGCCAAGTTCAAAGGTCGCATATTCATGGCTTGCAGACCACCACTCAACTTCACTCGCATTCCAGTCACAGAGCCACGAATAGTAATGCCAGTGGATGCAATTTCTTGAGGAAATGGCGAGTCAATACCCTTATTTTCCACTTCGCCGTAATCAATTTTGATGTTGATCGACTTGATGTATGGGTAAACTTTGTTGTTGATGTAGACTTTTACGTCTGCGCCAGTGATTGTCAGTATCACGTTATTCCTCTGAAGTGTTTATGCTAAACTGCGGCCAAATCAAGCCAGTATCGCCAGTAGGATCGCCGCCATAGACGTAAGCGATTTCGTCGTATTGCGTTCCCCATTTTCCCAACCCAATTGAATTCGGATAAAGGATTGTGAAGACAATCGTGATACNNTTAATGATACCAGTAGCTGCAACGCTATTGATCAAATCTTGGGCGTAAGTCCGACCTGCAACCACATCGGTGATGTAAAACGGATAGTCTAGACCATCGGAACTGATCACCGGAGGGCTTTTGGCCGAAATCAGAGATACGTTCGTGCCTGGCTGGAAGGTGTTCTGCAGGGTGTACGTTGGACTGATCAAAATCGTGTTATTCGATGGAGTCGAAATGTAAGGAACAGGTCCTTCTTGGGTCTGTGTTCCATATCCAAAAATGATGTAGCCTTGGCTGTCTGGGAAATTCGTAGAATCCTCAACCGTAAATACCTTGGCTTTCGATCCATCCAATTCTTGAGTCAAAAGCGTGCTGACGCTACCAACCGTGAATGGCTGAGTAGTATCGAACATGTATGGTCCAGGCTGATTTGGAGCTTCAGAATTTATATCTCCCAATGGTCCGCTTGGGACAATTGCTTGCGAGCCAGAATAGGTTCCAACCAAAGTCAATGATGGATCGTCCTGCCACACTGTCAAGAGTGGAGCGCCAGAATAGCCGTCAGTCTGCAGGGTGTTTCCCCCGATTGCGCTGATACCTTCTACTCCAGTCAGAGCAGTTACCATGTTTGCAATGGTTTCTGGGATGGTCACGCCGATGACGAAACTTGCGCCAGCAGTGATAGAAGTGGTGCTCGTAATATGGAACACGTCTCCAGGAGCCGGTTGAGCATTGAACACATACTGAACGTTTGATGGATCGTGAAGATGTGCCGAACCGATACGACTACGTCTTACGACCTTAGTTGTGGCTGGCAAAAACACTTCAAGAACCCTATTTTGAGTCGAGAAAATTGCCGCATACGAGTATTTGCTGAGAATTGACTCTCTTACTGGATTGAAAAACAAAACAGCATCATCGGCCCCTTGGGTTACGATTCCAGAAGTTCCAATTGGATTGCTTACTTCGAAATACGCAATGCCCATGCCGCCGCCGACAGCTTTGACGATGGTGAAACTGCCTTCATTTGGCGAACTCGCGAATCCACCACCAAAAATATTCACATAGTTTCCAGCAACCACGCGACCAAGATTTGGATTTGCTCCTGCGCTCCAGGTAAATCTGACTAGTCCACCAGGCTGAAGACTTAACGTCCACTGAGTAGACATGTTTCCGCCAGCGGCCACGGATGCAGGGAATACTAATTCGTTCTGCGCACTTCCGCCCAAAACTGTAACGCTAGATGCGGGTCCAATAGTTGAACTGATGAGTTCAACAAAGTTCCCATTGCCATTATTGTTAGCAATTGCAGCGCCCGATACGCCCTGAGTGCTTAACGAAGAAGCGATAGCATCCGCAACTTCCTGTGCGAGAGCCGCATGGATGTTAGTGAACTGATCTGCGCTGAAAATGATGGTTGCAGTACTGTGATCATCGAAATTGACGATCAAAGTGTCGCCATCCGATAGGTCGTATGGCTCAAACATGGTTGATGAATTTGTGGCTTTAGTGAATTCATCACCAAAGATNNGTCGATAAGGTCTCGAACCTGCTTTCTGTTCTTTACTGCGATACCAATTTGTCTAAAAGTATCGTCCGACAAACCAACAGCTGAAGGTCGTGATATGCCGTACTGAGCAAGCCTTTCATCAAGATACTGGCCAGAAGCGGTGACGATATATAATTGATCATTAATGGCAGATGCCGAATTGATCAAATATGAAGCGTTTGAAGCGGCGAGAGCATTCAAAACCGCATCTACATTTGGACCCTTAATGAAAGGATTCAAATAGGAGCGTAGTCTTTTATATTGTTCTTCGGTTGTCGTGGGTATTCCCATTACACGCGCTCCCATGAATATCCGCCGAAGCCCTTTCCTGCTCTTACGGCATTGGCCATACTTCCAGGATGTAGTCCTAATTTTCTGGCTGCATATGATATGCTAGAAAAAATCTCTCCAGTGTCGACATTTTTAATTTTCTTCTTTGGTCCACCGCTGGGCTTTTTTGTTAAAGGAAGATGTTCACTGCCCTCATATCTAAAATAATACCCATAGTGCGAATGAGATATCCCTTTCAGACAATCCCATATAGTACGAGAATCTAGGCCCAATTCCAAAGCGCATCTGCGCCTAGAAAATCCATCCCATACGATTTCTTTGCTGGCAATACCTATAACAAAAAAACGTCTTGCGCCCTGTTTTATGGCCATTTCGTCTCTCAATAGTGGATTTTTCAAAAAAGCACTTTTAAATCTTTCCTTATTTATACCAGGATTATTTTTTTGAAATTCCTTATTTGCCACAGATAGCTTTCTATTCCTATCCTCATTAGTGGCATTTTTTCTATTAATTTTTGCTATTTTGGCCCTAGTCTTATCTGTAGGAATCACTCCGTCGCCACCATAAGTCAGATTATAGGACATTCTATCATTAGCGGCATTGGTTTTTGAAATCCACGATATTTCAGCCAAATTCAAATCGGAGTGTGTGGCATTTTCTGGCAAAATCTCCAATACCTCTTTGTTAAAATTCTCTTTACCATATTTCTTTACGGCCTTAATAATTAACAGGCCACTACCTAAGTACTTCGGGTTATTGTGAGAGTCCTTGCCTATATACCACTTGCCGTTGACCAAATTGGTAATCTTGTAAATTATCGCGGCCATTTAAGTTCCTATCTGGCTAACAGATACGTCCGTAGTAGGATCGATGATCAGAGCTTTCTCACCAGTAGTCAAGACGATCAAATCGTCGTTGACATCGTACTGAGGGAAACTCACTGCCACAGATAAGATTCCTGGTATGACGCTAACTGCCGCGACAATCGAACTAATAGCCAGTGGCTCACCCAGATTGTTTGAGTTAACAAGGGCCGTAACCGTATTTTGAACAGTTTGGACCGTTTGAGCGAATGGAACACCAGTGTTGAGGCGGATTGCCAAAGATACTTGGATTCGGCGGATCAAAGGACCGCGAACGAAGATTTCGGCACCTGCGGCTCCAACTCCAGGATAAGTGATTGGATCTCTTGGATTGCCGTAGATGATCTCGTTTGCAACTTGGATTAGACCAGTGTTGTACTGGTAACTATCCAGACCAAACTTGATCACGGTGCTGTAGTTCATTTTGTTCAGAGAAACCATTTGAACCAATGCTGACTGGTTGATTTTGTCGTACTGAGCATTAGTAGTGAACGCCATGGTCGTATAGGTTGGTGCTCCAGGCTGTGGAATTGCGTACAAGACTTGCTTGTATCCAGAGTATGCGACGCCTTCTTCAACGTACAGTGCAGAAACGATACCGTTCAGACTGACGTTCGACACATTGACAAGGTTGCCCTTGACGATTGCGGAATCTCGACTCAAGACCTTAACCACGCTCCAACTTCCTATGTTGTTGGCGTTGAATGCATTATTTGTAATAACCACATCGTCGCCAGGCACCGTTGCGTCGTATTCGTAGAACATGATTTGTGGACGGTTGTCAACCAAACTCGTAGGCTGAACGATTGCAACACTTTGGTTAACCGCAGAAGGATTCACGGCTTCCAAGAATGTTCTAGTTCCAGACTGCGTAACGCTGATCGAGAATGGCGAAGGCATTGTGCCTGACAGTGCGCTATTAGTTGTGATGAATCCCAGAGTTGTGACAGTTAAAACTGTTCCAACGACTGCAGTAGTAAAGTCTGCGCCGCTGTTTAGGGCGGAGATAACCGCTGCTGCTGCAACTGCAACTGCCGCCGCTGTGTCAGAACTGTTAATCATGACTTCGTGGACAGATCCACCTACGGGTGCCGATGGAGCAGTATTGCTTCCGCCGTTAACGTAGAACCAAATTCTGTACAGGTTTACGTTACCTGCGCTGTAGATGTCGAAATACGCGCCAGTTCCAGTTGGAGTAAAGGCTGTTCCAGGAGGCATATTGAAATTCGTGATCTGTTGGAGCTTATTGCTAGAGCGCAAGACCATGAAACTACCCTGGTTGGCACTGACAAAAGGTGTACTGTCGCCGCCAGTCGTTCCAAGAGTGATGATATCGCCCATGTTGGCGTTTCCAAGTTGTGGCTCGGTTCCGGTACCATTCCAAGTCAAGAGTAACGAGTCGTTAGACGCATTGATCATAAATGAAGTAGTCGCATCGAAGTTCAAATTGATCGAATTCAGAGGCAAACTAACTTCTTCTTCAACCACGTTCGCATTTTCAAACCAAACGCTATCGTTGTATCTGCGAATAACGCGGAATTGACCCTGGTTGAGCACGTTGAATGGAGGTCCGACGATCAGAGTATCACCCTCAGAGACCTGAGTAGTGGCTGTGAACGTAGTTCCAGCAACAACCGCTGCTGCCGCCTGAGTAGCACCGTTAGGATTCAAAACCTGTAGGTTCTGACCATTGTCAGACACGCCAGTTACCAGGAATTGACCTGAGTTTGCTGGCAGAAGTCCTGTGACAGTTACCAAATCGCCGATTGAGAGACCGTTGAAGTTGAATGCGCCGCTGTTAACAGTGTACTGCGTATTGCTAGATCCGCCGACTGGTGCGACATTTACAGTTCCACCGCTAGTATCATTGAAATTCACCGCAGTCGAGAAACTTGGGCTCGTGCTGATGTTCGGATTTGCACTCATGCATACCAGACTGCCCTGTTTTTCAATTCTGAACGTTCGACCTTGAGGACGAACATTATATCGTGGCTTACCAAAGTTTCTTTGATTCAGGTTTCTATTCAAAAGCGTGATGGTAGACTCGCCAGTTTGTGGGCTGTTGCCTACTATGCTAGCGCTCGTGTTCGACGAGAACAAAGTTGCTTTAGTTTGCGTGTTTGTGGCCTGTAATCTGAACCATTGACCGCTTTGAACTCCAGCTGCGGCTACCAAGGTAGCGTTTGCCGTCATAATATTGTTGTCAATTCTCGAAGCAGATCCGAAAATCGGAACCTGATAAGAGTTGGCCAGTCCGCCGACGATCTGAATCGCGCCTGCGCTACCCAAAGTTTGAGTAGAAAGTTGTACGCGAGTGCCGCGATCAACAAGGCTGACATTTCCAAGGGTAGTAAAACCTGTTACAGCCAAGACGCTGATGAAGTCTGCGACCTGTTCCATCGTGGTAGGCGAGAATTCGATTGCTTCACTGTTATTGAAAGCGTATCCATATGCGGTTGGCAGCGCTAGTGCGTTTTTGAGTGTGAACTCTGGAGATCCGCCCAAATTGCTTGAAGCAATCCAGTTGATACCGTCCATCAGTTGCACATATGAAGTGACGAAACCACTATCTTCGTTAGTTGAAACGCCAATTAGGCCAGTTCCGTTGTTGGTGTTTCCGTAATTTGCAAGGCTTGCCTTCAAGTATTGACTCAAATTTGCGTTCACGTATGTGATCATCGCATTTGCAGTTTGTGGCACCGCCTGATAGAAAGAGACTGCGCCATTCACCAAAGTGCTGACAGGCGTGGTAGCATTTGCTGTACCATGAGCCATTTGAACACTGAAACTTGTTGCAGTAGGAGTAAACCCTACAGCCGTAGAAACCCTGAAGATACCTTGGTTCGCGGGATTGAAACCAGAATTGGTCCCAATATTGACGTATTCGCCACCACTCAGAGTCAAAGTAGGAGCGGTACCAGTTCCATTCCAGGTATAGGTTACTTGATCGATTCCAGTTGCTGGAGTATTTGCCGTGATAGCAACGCTCCACTGCGTACTTGCGGTAATGCCAGTAGTGATGGGTGCGCCAGAAGCCAGTCCGATGTTTATGTGAATGAACTCATCGTTCGTAACCGTGCTACCGATAGCCAAATTAGGTCCAGATGGATAGGCGTAGGCGACTCGGATTCTTTCACCAGTTCTGCCCCAAACTGCAGACCTATATAGGATCGCGGTGTTTGGAACTGCGGTATTGAGAACGTTTTTGGCCTGCATCAACACTTTGTAATTTGCGAAACTAAATGCCGAACCAAATGTCGAAGAGAATGCGGCGCCGCCTGCTGCGGTGTCGCTTGCGTTGAACGTATTGGTGTTGGAAACAACGCTCGTATTGGTAGTTGCAACCCTGAAGAAAGGAATTGTAAAGTTTCCAGACGCTGTATTGTTGTCGACGATGGCCACTGCGGTATCGTTGGGTCCGAAACTCAAAGGAGCGGCCAGGAAGTAACGGTCGAGTTGTCCAGGCGTATCGCCACGCAGTCTGCGAATNNGAACAGAAATCAAATTATTTGGCTCAGTACCCGCTAAACTGGTTGCGGTCGTAAAGTCTGTTAAAAAACTATCTGGAGGATATGCGACGACACCAGGAGCGGCCAAAACCGAATGGAAAAATAGAGGCATTTGCGCATCATACTGACCACTATCATATGCGGCAAGCAACGATGGATTGCTGGTTTCCAAAACTCCCGTATTGAAATCCAATTGTTGACCGTTGGCGTCTGCGGTAACT
>PLEQ01000019.1:0-210 GCA_003136475.1 Deltaproteobacteria bacterium | reverse complement strand
TGCAGATACTCTGCAACTGCGTCGATTGTAGAAGTGCCAGTAGGGATGCTGAATTTTTGAGGAGCTTCAGAACATCGGCAAACTACGAATCCTTGAGTAAATGCGACTGCAGATACAGGAGTGTATGCGGCATATTCGGTCGAAGTCACTGCAATATCGAGGGTAGTTGAAGAAACCGCGTAAACACGACCTTCAAACCTGTCACTTGCA
>PLEQ01000057.1 GCA_003136475.1 Deltaproteobacteria bacterium | reverse complement strand
GCATAAGGGAGTCTCCAGTTTTTTTAAGGGGCGCTTACAGGGACAGCTCGAAACACAGCGGTCTCGTTTGACATGATCTCATAGGTCATGGTGTAGGTAACATCTGTTGCAGTAAACTGAAATTGTTGCGTATAAGACTTCGAATTAAAATTCTTACGTGGGACATTTGCAAAGTCATTATAGAGGTATAGGTTATACTGTGTTCCTGGAGTTAAACCACTGACTGTCACGGTTAATATTAGAGGTCTCGCAGGAGGAGGCGAGTTGGCAAGAGAATAAGGATTGGGTATATCCTTACCTTGTAGGATTTCAGGGATCTCATAATTCACACTCGTCTTTAATCTGACTGGCAGGGTTACATCATCTGAATCATAAATACTAATGAGTGAAATTCCATAATGGTCGGGACTAGCCAATAAAGAGTAGACGGGGCCATTAGGGGAGTTGGCCTGTTCACGGTCAAGTTTAAAATCATCAAAGCTTGAATTATAGAAAAATTGGGGGGTATTGAAAGCGCCAAATAGTCCATTATCACTAAAATAGAGGCGATCAGATCAGTGGTAGAGTCCATCATGAAGGGGTGAATAGGATCCCACGCCTATAATGGGTACAATATGATCGTACTCGGGATCTCCTGCGTTAGGATCAGTATCTCCGTAAAGCAGATACTCATTATTGAATATTCCAATAATGACGGGGAACCCTGCAACCACATGGTTTTTAATCCAGACAAAAAAATCATCGGTTGTTCCTTGTGGAGGGCTTGGATCCCCTTCATGATCCCATTTATTATAGTTAAGACTCATCTGATCGGCGGTGTATTCATCATTCACTCCAACCAGTAGCTGGCTGCCGTCCAAGTACTGGGGCTCTCCATCAGAGGCGATGTATCTGGCTGTATATTGTGAACAATATTGACCAAAATAGAGTCCCGCGCAGATGAAGCTGGTTTCTCCACAATAGCCAAAGTTTTGATCCCATTGTAGCCTAGGAGGGATGTCATTCATCTGCAGATGAGTGGGCACGGGATCTTGTAGGGTTACAACAGGAAGAGCTCCATGACTATTTGGTTGGTTGCCAGCTAGCAGGGAAGCCTGTGCAAACAACCCTATAATAAGAGCGTAATTTTTTTTCATAGACCCGCTCCTTAGAAGTTTAAACAAGCATTAACGGTTAAACCATGAAAGGCGAGGTTACCAGCAGATCCACTGGTACCGTTCCATGCTTCATCAAGCATTTCACGGAGGACATTTTGTGCCCAAATGAGGGTAAAATCATAAGAGGCTGATAGGTCTAAATAGTAGCGCTGTTGACTTAAATATTTGCCCCATCCACAGCCTAAACCAACCTCAGCATTGGGAAGGATGCCATGGTAGTGGGGGTTTCTGATTTTGTAGGGGCCAGGTGGGATCGCAATCGATTGAGCATCTTCCTTATGCTCAAGTGAGCTGGAATAGGTGGCTAATAAACTGCCGGAGCCGTGGCTGTCGATGCGCCATCCCATTGGTGACAAGTAGCGAGCTTGAGCACCGAGCCTGGGGCCCACACCGAATGTGCGGGAATGATTTCTAGAGGAGATCGGTTGAGGGCCTAGATAAACACCCCCTCCAACAGAGGCTTCTGCTTGAAAAATAGAGACATTTACATGTTGATCGATCCAAGCAGCGCGCATCCCCATCAGAGGAGAAATGATGAGCCTGGAACCTAGATAGGAAGCTCTTTCTACATTAAGGTCCAGCATGTTGAGTTTGAGTTTCCATGTCGAGTGGATTTTTTTGGCTGAAAGAGATTGAGATTGTGCNNTAAGTTCCATACGCCAAGGCCGGAAATGTCGCTCTCATTTTCAGGCGCCTCTTTTGAGACGGAAGAAGATCCGGTTAACCTTGTATAGACGGCATTGATATTCCATTCATGGTTGTAAACGGCTCCTATTTGGACTTTGAATCCAGGGTGATAGTCAAAGGTGTATCCTACGAACTTGGTGTCAGGAGAGAGGGCCAGAGTGCCTTGGGAAAGGATGGCACTTTGAGCCAGAGTAAGACCATCTTCCTCAATGCCCCAGTAAAGAAAGGAGGCATCGGCAAACCCAATCCAAGATTGATGTAAGTCNNATGACAACCAGGTTGAAACGGTTCTCCCGCAGAACATTTTTTTGCTTGTTGTGGTGCTTTATCAGCAAGTAGATGAGTAGAAGAGAGCGCTAAAAGCGCAATGAGACAGCTTTTTTTATAAGGCATCGTAGGCTTCTGAGTTAAATCATATCGGCCAATGTATAGAATCCTTGCCTTTTCATCAACCACTCAGCAGCCTTAATAGTGCCGGTGGCATATCCTTCTTTATTTTTTGCCTCATGAGAAATCGAAATGGTGTCAAAGGGGGAGTCAAACAGGAGCGTGTGCTTGCCTGTAATCGTGCCCAGTCGCACCGATGTGAGAGGAACCTCTTCTTGTCGAAACATCCCTTCTTTAAGAAAGTCTCTCATAGCAAGAGCCGTTCCTGAAGGAGCATCTTTCTTTTGGTTATGATGGATCTCGATGCCGGCAGCCTGATACTCAGGAAAAGGGTTGAAGAGATGGCCGCTAGCTTGTAGCAATTTCAAGAAGAGGTGAACCCCCAAAGAGAAATTAGGTGCGTAGAGAATCCCGATGTGAGCCTCTCTTCCCAGCCGCTGAACTTCTTCTAGCGCGCTCAGCCAGCCGGTGGTTCCAATGACCACATTTTTATGATGTAGAGCACATTGTTTTACATTCTCTACAACCGCTTCGGGTGAGGAGAAATCGATGGCAATATCTGCAAGTTCCAATTTCTGCCATTCCTGCGACGTCGAGGTGANNGCTCGACCATCTTGCTCATTTTTCCATAGCCAATGAGTGCAATTTTCATGTTAGATAACCTCAAGTTTGTAACTATTCAGCTGCTTGCAAGGGGATCGGGTACGCATACTCAACCTTTAGATATAGACTTA
>PLEQ01000099.1 GCA_003136475.1 Deltaproteobacteria bacterium | reverse complement strand
AGACACCACCGGATCTAAGGTCACTCGACAAAGGGCCTGACGTCATTTCGTTTCCAATCAAGACCAAGGTCGAGCGGACGGAGCAGACTGTAAAGCTACCAAGTGGTTCCTTTGTCAAAGCAAAGCTTTTAACGGGTGTCGAGGCTCCGGAAGGTAAAGCCCTGCCTATACTTCTTCAGGCTGACTATGCCTTCGCGGGACCTAACAAAACTAGGATAGACCTTTCGGGCTGCTTTCTAATTGCTAAGTCAACTGGGAATCTGTCCATAGAGCGGGTTGAGATGCAGACGTCTAAGATCTCGTGTGTCAGCAAAAGCGGTCGCATGTTTGAACGGGAACTCAATGGCTTCATTGCCGACAACAAAGACAACTCTTTTGCAGTGGCTGGCAGCATGAATAGCAAGCAAGACCGAGTTGCGGCCATGGCATTTCTATCCGCAATCGTTTCAGGAATTAGCGGAGCTATTGGGCAAGCCCAGACGACATCGCAAACTAATGGCCTTGGGGGAACATCGACAAGCCTAACCGGCGATCAGGGAAAGTACATAGCGGCAAACGGTGCCAGCAATGCGGCAACGATGGTCACTCAATGGTATCTGAAACAGGCCCAAGGTCTTCTTCCAACTATCAATGTGGGTTCTGGACNNAGGGGACAAGACATCTGGGTTGTTGTTCAGGACTCTGTTGAGTTGCCAAACTGGTACTTCAAAAAACAAGAGAACGGTTCAAAAGAGTTTAACTTTCTAAGCAGACTTACAGACTAGGGGGATTCGATATGCAAAATATAAAACTTTTGGTTCTAACGCTTCCTCTGCTCAACGCCTGTTCCATAAACCGTGCTCCAAGCGAGAATCTTTTGGAAAAGCGTTCCGACTATGAAGGCGTTCATCAAATCGAAGATGCACTTCAGGCTGTTGATAACCCTCTTCTAGTTCCAGTACGAACGGAGCCACTTGTTGCTGATATTTGGGTTCATCCCCACGAGCTTGCTAGTGGCGATTACTTTAGGGGGGCTTGGATCCGGACCATTGTTTCAAGATCTATTTGGCGCATGGATGAAAAGCAGGAGTCTTTGGTTATTAAAGCCAGTCCAAAAGATGAACAAAGAAAAGGAGAATCCCATGGAAAGTAGAATCCAACTAGACGATAGCTTTCTTGAATCTTCCCTTCGCGATCGCTCCACCTATCGCAGAGCGTTTTGTGAAAGGCCGGATTCTCTTTCGGCGCTTCTTCCTTATGATGAGTATTTAGCGGATCAGAAGGTGTTTCTTCTCAAGGATGGGTCCTTTGGGGTTGTCTTTGAAGTTGACCTTGTAGAGCATGAAACCCTAACAGAAAAAGAAATTTTGAAGGTCATTGCGTCGACCAAGAACTGGTTCTTGTTTCCGGAAAATGTAGCGCTACAGATTCAATCCGATGCCTCTTACTATTCAATTTTGGATCGAACTTTGGATGCAATGGAAAGAAGGTATTCGGACCAAAATCCGGTCTCGAAGAAATTGTCTGATGAGAAGTTTCGCGTCCTCAAAGATTCGTGTGCCCAAATATCGGATCAAACTCCGATGAAGCGAAGGTTACTCGTGTCTCTGCGCTATTTTCAGACTGCGCCTTTTAAAATAAAGGTGCGAGATCTCGATCGACAGGACAGCGTGTTGCGTTCGCAGATGCAAGTTTTTAAACAGGAACTTGCAAAGTTTCAGCATCATGTTCGAAACTTTCTCTCAAACAACAGCCTATCGATCGGAATGCTCGACAACCAGGAACTTGTGCAGGTTTTGCGGCGTTTCTTTAACCCGATGACGTTCTATAAAAGGAACTTTGCACCAGCAAACCAGCATACATCCCTGTCCGAGCAGTTGATTTATACATCGCCACTTCTGGACTATGACGGAATAACCAGGGAAGGGGTCAAGACGCGAACGCTTTCGCTCAAGACCTCCCCAGCGTTTTCTTTCCCAGGAGGGATGGCGCAGTTCGTAAATCTGGATTTTCCGTTTCGACTCAATCTCAATGTTTCGTTTCCAAGTTCTGCAAAAATTAAGAAGTTTCTTGGGGCAAAAGAGTTTTTTCTTGAGAACGCACTAACAGCGAGGGCTAGGGTTCAGAAGGAAGAGATCAAGGACATACAGGAATCACTAGCACGAGACGACCGCTGTCTACACCTGACTTTCAACGTCATCCTGGAAGGAGAAACGAACGAAGAGCTAGACGAGAGAGTAAGAAAGGTGTCGCACATCTTTCACAACGAACTGGAATGCGAAGTTATCGAAGAATCCGACATTGGGCTAGGACTGTGCCTCAATTCGTTGCCGCTAAACTATACTCCAGATGCGGATTACTCCAGTAGACGTGCCATTCGAATACTTAAGTCGGACGTTGCGAACTTTCTACCTCTTTTTGATTCCTACAATGGGGGGAAAGTGCCTCTTTCCGTCTATCTCTCACGGGAAAACAACCTTGTTCCGTTTTCCCTATTAGAGAATGAGACGTCTAACCACACGGTCGTTCTAGCTGACACGGGGTCTGGCAAGTCAGCCTTTGTCATCGACTGCATACAGGCAGCAAAACGTATGAGTCCCGAGCCCATAGTGTTTGTTATCGACAAGAAGTCCAGCTACGGAATGCTTAGTCAGTACTATGATGGCGATCTCACAATCTTTGACAGAGCTAAGGACATCCCCTTCTCACCTTTTCGGGGTGTTTACAACGAGGAGAAAATCGCTTTTTTAACAAAAATGATCCTTATGGCGATTCGCCTTATGTCCCCGACCTTTGTCANNGCTTTGAAGTTGGCATATATCAAAAAATGCCAACACAACGGCCTTGAGTACGTCGACGGAAATTTTGTTAAGACAGATACAACAAAGGATGTTGTCCTTAACATGAATGACTTCGTCGTGGAATTGGGAAGTCTTGTTCAGGACGGCAAAGCCAACGAACGAGAGATTGTTTCAAATCTTGTTAGCAAGTTGAAACCTTTCTACGCAGACGGCATCTACGCACGCTTCTTTACGGAGGGCAGTTCAAATCAGGAGGATAAGCAGAAACTCTTCTACGTCTACGATTTGGATTCCCTCGATGGTGATCCGACCTTACAGACGCTTATNNGATACGTTGCATCCTCTCTTTGCCACAGAATCAGGGGCGAACCGGCTTTCTGGTCATGGAGGAGTTTGCAATGTTGGGGCGCAATAATCCTGCTTTTCGAGACTTTGCGATCGACTTTGCCGAGACGATGCGCAAGAGGGGCTGCTGGCTCATTACGTTAACACCTCGTCCACAAAACTACTTCGACCTCGAAGTAGGAAAGGCTTTCTGGGGTGTGGCTGACAACTTTGTATTTTTGCAAATGAGTTCCGACAACGTTGACTACATCGCAGAGAAGTCATCTCTCCTTGATGAGGCAAGTCGAGAGATTATCAGGTCTTTGCGAACTAAGAAGGGGCAATATGCGGAAGTCTTCTTCATGAACAAGAGCAAGACCCGGCAAGGCGCATTTCGTTTTAGGCAGACTGCTTACGATCGTTGGATGAGTCCGACGAATGCAGTTGATGCCATGGAGGCGCTCAAGGCTTTAGAGCAATTTCCGGACAAATGGGAGGCATTGGAGTATCTGGTGAAGTCTTGGCCAGTTGGCTGATTAGGGATCGTACTCTAGAGAACCTTCATTCTTCATAGGATCTCTACATTCATGAGAGGAGGGGTTTAATTCCGCCGTCATATGGCACGCTGATTCTATCTCCTCCTTTCCTAAGTCAACGTTTCCTGACTGTTTATAGGCATCACCCATTAAATACAGAAAGTCAGGGTTTTTAGGGAATTTTGTCTTCCCATATTTTGCAAAAGCGAGTGCTTTAAGAGGATTTTTGCCATGGAGACTATTTTCTGCAATGTACAGAACCTCCATTTCTTTCACATCAATCTTTATGCCGAATCGCTGGGAAAGATCCTTGAGATATCTTTCATAGTCGATGGGAGATTGAAATGACTTGATTTCGTTTTCCGACAGTTTGAAGCCAAAAAACAGTTCTTTTAGACCATGAATTAGACCAGAGTATGGAATCGACATATGGCTCCCCATTTCATCGACACTCTCTGAAATTTTTGCAATCTTCGGAATGCTATTTCGAATCAGTTTGTTATATTTCATGTTTCCTTCATACATATCGAGCGAGGAAACTGATTTTCCACCATAATTTGCGTAAAAGAATATGCTTTTATTGATGCTGTTCAAGTTGGAAAGTTCAACATCGGTCTGATGCTTGTCCCAAAACCAAAGACTAGAATCAAAGGCAAAATAGGCGTTGAATAGCATAGGTACAGTTAAAAAAGTCTCATAGACTGCCAATCCCCCTAACGAGTGGCCACTTAAGATCCTGTACGATTCGCAATGATATTTGGATTCAACAAATGGAATTATTTCATTCTTTAGACCTGCAATAAAAATTTGTACACCGGATTCCTCATGAAACGATTTTGAGTCCTTTTCATGTGGAGTGAAGTATTTGAAGCGATCCTGAGTATCAATTCCAATGTAGATCATTCGTGGAATGTCATCAGTATTCCCTAACGCTTCCAATAAACGGCTATAGATATCTGCGTAGTTTTTGCCATCAAGTTGATAAAAGACGGGATACTTCGCTGATGAATTGGGATCATAATGAGGAGGTAGAATTACGGTCAAACTGTATTCAACACCCAATTTGGACTTCAAAACATGGGATTCCGTTTTGATGCCGGAATCTGTAGAAGCTGAAAGTAAAGATCCGTAGTTAATAACGAAAAGATACACCAATACTCTGCAAAGATACGTCATTGAAATTCCTACTATTATAAATCAAACAGAGGTCTCTAGGCCTTGCGGGCGTATGCCAATTTCTATTTTACCAACTATATCGATATAGGCCCAGGAACTTTTAGGAAAATTAGCCAGACGGAACCAATCAAACACTACACTCGGAGGATCAAAGATGCGCTTCTATTTTGATTTACTATCAATATTACTGCTATTTTTTTCTTCGAATGGGCAGGGAGGAAACGTCGACCATTTTTCAACCAATACGTTGTCTCCTAATGACTATCTTTTCGGTGCCAACGGTGCTTTAGGAGACCCAGTCTTTGACAAATACCGAACCGTATCTCTAGATGTCGACATTGGGATAGGGTCCGACTGCGGACGCATTAACATTACGAGTACCCTGCGAGCGGCGCTTAAGAACATTCTCGATTCGAAATACTTGGAAAACATGGGTCGAGACATCCTCGCAGCAAGTCCGATGCTGACACTGTGTTATATGAGTCCTACATGGTGCGCCATCATTAAACACGCGCAGCTAAAGGCAAACTTCCTGGCTCAATTGCGACTCAATCAATGTAATGCGATTAACAAGTTCGTCGATCAGCGAGTATCAGATTACTACGAGGAACGATCAACGTGTGTTCAGAAGTCCATTAAAAAGAACAACGGGAACTTCGAAGCTGCGATGGAGTCTTGTAAAAACTACGAAGACTTCGACCTTTCAAACTGGGCTGGGAAGGGCAAGAGCAAGGTTAATAAGCTCATAGAGTCTACTGCGGAATGGGCTGGAATGAACAACGAACAGGGGAAGCGGGTTGTCGATCTGACCAAGGCATTCGTGGGCGATACGGTTATCGCGAAGGGGGAGGTTAGCGTCGACTTTGGTCCAAGGCGGATTCAGCTTACGCCTCGGACTTACCTAATGGAGGTCAAGGATGCGACGTTCAAAAGGCTCTGTAAGGACTTGCTCCCAAAACTCGTCAACTCGGGAGGTTATAAGGCGAATGTCTACCGCGTCGTCTCTAGCGAGGATCTTAAGGAAGTCAGTGGATCGAACAGATTCACCCTTGATCACCAGACCATTATGTCGCTTGCGTTTCTGCCCTATAAAAAGCGCACGTTGGCTTGCCGCAAACTATCTGACGCTTTGGCGATGGGGACCTACACCGAAGACATGGGGAAGACTCTGGATTTCATCTCCTCCAAGTTGGCAACTAACCCATATTTGCCCGACAAACGCAAAGAGGAGGCAGATCGCAAGCGCCGAGTTTTTAAGGATCAGGTGGAGCTCACTCTCTCTTTCGAAGCTCGTAACAGTGAGCCGTTGAATCAAGTNNTTGCGCTGATGGCATTGGCTGCCAGTGAACTTGAACAAAAGGAGGACCCATGTTTGCTTCAACAGCCTACGAAGCCTACTACACCTACATAGGAATATACCTTCACGAGGCTTCGATCAAAATCATCACTTCTCAGGAAGTGCTCATCGGTTTGCTGGCGCTTATTCTTGGCTATTGCGTTCTGATTGGTACCTGGCGCTACTGCTCGTCCTATTTGCCTATGTTTGGTTCCAGCAAGAAGGTCGGGATCAGTTTCATGTTCAAGATCATCGCCTGTTTCTTGTTAGGTGTGTCTCTTCTCAAGGTCGAAGCGCCTGAAGGTGTGAAGAACTATAATCGCAAGTCTTGGCATAAGAACCCCTACATTTCTTCGCGAATGCCAGGGGTCACGCCAACGTACAAAGTGAGCCTAATTTTTGATTTATTCACTCGCTCAGCCGAAGAGATTGCGAAGTTTGCAACAGGGGTCGTCGATGGTCTCTTTGCTAAGACGAACTCGCAACTGGATGCCCCTTCCGCCTTTTACAAAGCCGTTTTGTTCGCTGGGTCTCAAACAATTGATGATCCTGGCTTGAAAGACGAGATTGATGCTTACACGAATAGCTGTTTTGACAAGATTCTGCCCTTGCTCGGTCAGGCGAAGCAGGAAGATCGCATGGATCAGTTCTTTAAAGGCTATTCCGTGGTCGATAAAGAGCTTGAACGTATCCCGATTGAGATCTCGGAAGGCAAAACGATCTCCTGTTTGGATCTGAAAGAGCAGGTCCGCAAACACCTCTGGGAGTATGCACAGGAAAAGGAAACAAAATTTGGCAAATTTTACAGCGGAAAATTGCACCTTCATCGCAACGAGTACAGCAGTGTCACGGAACGCAACCTAATTTCCTCAAGCGCCTTGGTGAACTACTTTTTATCGAAATCGGAAGACACACTCGGGACGCAGGAGGGTGCCAAAGTGCAAGGTACTTTTGCAAAGTTTCTTCTGGGTTGGAATCGCTTTTGGTCCTTTGATGGCTTCCTTAGTCTTATAGGGCAGGAGAAACAGGTTGGGGCTGTCCTTACTGCCGAACGTGCCACCAAGTTCTCGGAATACTTGCAACGCGCGCCGCACTTGAAGGGCCTCGTTCAATTGTTCCTTATTGCCCTGTTCCCTTGGTTGGTGTTTTTCGTGGTGGCGGGGCGCTGGAAGCTGTTGCTTTCGTGGTTTGCCATTTATTGCTCGGTACTGCTTTGGACGCCGATCTGGTGCTTGCTCTACCACCTCATGACCAGCATAGCGCTTTCGACGGAGCTAATGGCGGAGTTTGGTAAGATCTCAGACGGCATTTCGCTTTACTCATCGAGCTTCATCACGACTAGGCTTTATCAGTTCTATGCCATTTACTCTTGGCTTCAGCTCTTCGTGGGTCCGCTTCCGACCCTAATGCTTGGATATGGGTTGTTTTCTTCGATGCTGAAGGATTCAGAGGGAGAACAGGCGCCTCCCGTCGTGACGACTGTTAAAGATGTCGGGGTAGGTGCCGCTACCGGCGGAGTTGCTGGAGCTGCCGGTGCTGTTATTAGGAAAGTCTGAAATTTCGGGTTTGCTTAATCGTCCGAACTCCTTGATCGCAAATCATTAAAATTAACAACCAATTTATAAGAACAGGAGGTCCTTAATGGATCCTGGAAATCATTTTGACAAGAACCCCCCAAAGAAGTCTGGCCCGCAACCAGATGCAACGGGGCAGATGGTCAACGACATATTACAAGAGTTTATAGTCGTTTCTGCGATGGGAACCTGGGTGTGGCTCAAGTCGTTCGTATCGAAGAGGGCAGCGTTCACGATCCCACTAACTCTTGTGATCGCTTATATCAGCTACAGAATCGCACTGGGTGGTCAGGACTTGGTGTATCTGCATCACATTGAACCGAGGGTGTTTACTCCGAAGATAGTGAACTGGGCATGGCGGCAGCCGTTTGCATATCACTTCTCGATTCTCTTTACGCTCTTTCTGTCTCCATTTGTCGTAGTAGCTGGAGCTTGGGCGAGAAGTATTCGAACCAAGTTCCAACGCATCTTCATGCGAGCACGACTGACCAATGGACTGGGTGATACACCGAAGCTGATCTACGAAAGGCGGGTCGACAAATACCGAAGGCGTTACGTATTTGACGCGAACGGGATAGGCATCAGCGACTTTGAAGCGAAGAAGGAAGCCATAGAGAGCCACTTTAGAAGCAACATCGAATCGATTAAACATGGCGCTCATAATGGACAAATCGCCATAACATTCACGAAGCAAGTTTTCCCAAGCAAAGTTAGCTACGTTGATCTTACAACGCAGAAGAGTCTTCCCAGCGAGAGCTTTTACCTTGGAGTGACTGTAGAAGGTATTCGAACGCAAAAGGTTGCTGAGCTGCCACACATGTTGATTGCTGGAACTACGGGAAGTGGTAAGAGTGTGTTCTTTAAACAAGCTTTACTAGGTCTCCTTGAATCCAGTCCGCATCTGCAAATGTACTTGATCGACCTTAAGGGCGGGCTGGAGATGATCGACTTTGCGAAGGCTCCGAACGTTCAAGTTGTGAAAGCGATGGATCAGGCTGTGTATGTTCTGCAACTGGTAGAGAAGGAGATGAAAGATCGATTTGCGTACCTAGAGCGTTCCCAAAGGAAGCAGATCGTCCCCGAAGAAGATAAGAAGGATAGGATCGTTGTTGGAGTCGATGAAGCCTCTGTCTTGTACATGAGCCGTAATCGCCACGATCCAGACTATCAAGCCTCCATTGAAGCAAGACGCCTTGCAGATTCGATTTCTAAGTTGTCACGTGCAGCAGCGATTCATTTGCTGCTGGCCACTCAGAAACTTGATCGCCAAGTCATCCCAACGTCTGTCTCAGAGAACATTTCTGGACGTATGGCGTTTCGGGCGAACTCTCTTCAAGGTAGCCTCATTGTCTTGGGAACGAAGGAAGCAAGCGAGCTTCCTGAAATTCCAGGTCGAGCCATCTGGAACTTCGGCACTCAGAAAGTGACAATACAGTCCCCTTACGTAGATGAAAAGTCGATAGAAATGAGGTGCGCTGCGATTGCCTGCGTATTTCGGACCAAG
>PLEQ01000502.1 GCA_003136475.1 Deltaproteobacteria bacterium | reverse complement strand
CCATGCAAGGCGAAAAGCGCCATGAACGCGATGACAAAGAAGACGACAGCCATCGCTGGCGCCATGCGCCAAATCGCAAAACTGAGAAATATAAAAAACAAAGTCTGCACGAAAGTATAAACATTCGCACATTCCCGCAGCCAGGAACCCGACAGGAGGTTTTCTAAGATCGTAGCGCTTACAAAGAGCAGAGGCGTGCCCTGCACTTCTGAATTGTTCTCACCCTCCCAAGGCGTGTTGACGAGAGTGCCTTCTTGGAAATTAATATCGCGACGTCGAAAAGCCGTATAGCCGATCAAAACAATTTTCCCGACGAGTTTGCTCGAGCCCTGATTTTGCACAAGCTCCTTGGCGCTAACGCTTGCGAAGCTACTGGGTGTCCAGTAATTGATCAAAACGCCAGGCGGTTCCGTATCCTCATAATTATTTCGCGTTTCGATAAGCCGATCCCGATAATCTGCCACTTCTTCATGAATGGTGAGTTCGAGACGCTCGCTCTCCGTTGCGAGACCGTAGCGTCGCGCTAGAATAGTGGTGAGCTGCGGGACTAAATCTTCCCCCAAATAGCTCAGCAAGGGGGCCTCGCGCACAACGCCTTGGCGATAGAGACGCAGAGTGGAAGCACCCGCCACCTGAAAGGCGATGGGCTTGAAAAATTCAGGAAGCCGTTGTTTGGAAGGCTCGATCTGATGATAGTCAAAAATTCCCAAATAAGCATTGGGGTGGGCATGAATCCAGCGCACCAGTGGCAGGAGACTTTTGCTCTCGTAGTCAAAATCTTGGTGAGGCAGGAGCAAAGCGATAGCTTCCGGCTTGGAGGCGAGTGTGGCGTCGAGGATTTGAAGAAGGGCTGAGACCGGAATCACACTTTCTTCTTCGGTCGTAAAGAAAGAAAGGTCTTGGTTGTCGATGCGAACCGTAGCAATACGACTGTGCTCGAGAATCTGCGGTTTGAGTGTGGTGCGAATATCAAAAAGCAACCATTCCAAACGCTGCCGTAAATCCGTTGAGTAAAGAAAGTACACCAACTTGCTGATCAGGATGCTGGAAAACAAGACGAAGAGCACAAACTTCTTCAAGCGATTACCTCAGCGAGAAGCTCTGGTGCCAGCTCTTTTAAGGTGAGGTAAACCCGAAAGGCCAAATTCATTTCCAAGTCCTGAAGTTGGCAAAAGACGGGATCGATATGACCGATGTGCCCCGTCGCCATTTTATGCTCATGAAAACACCCACCCTGACAAAAATGCCGCATCCAACAGGAACGGCAAGGCTCCTGTGTGCGTCCCCGTAACGCAAGAATGGCGTCTAACTTATTTTGCTGGAGCCCCGTCTCGAGATCACCCACACATTCTTCCTGATCTTCTGTAAAGCGATGACACAGAAAGAAGCGACCCGTGGTGGACACCGACAGATAATGAATGCCAGCTCCACAGAAGGCTTGGGGACGACCAAAATGTAGTATTTTTATATATTTGCGGAGATTACCAATTTGTAAGATTTTGCCCCAAGCTTGCTCTGCGAGCAGGANNGTCGACGACTTGCTTCAGTAGGCGCCCTAAAGTTTCAGCATCTTCACGATTAAATTTTTCATCCGGCAGCGAGCTTGCAACGCGTGCGTATTGTACCCGGTACGTATGGGCGTTGAGCATACCTAGTAGCTCGCTCGCAAAGTGATCGATAAATTTCCGACTGATCGTGGTGCGCACTTTGAAGGCACGAAGTTTTTTGAGCTCGGCACTAAAGCGGGATAATTTTTTTCCCACCACCTCGGCGAGTTTGGCATCGGGCGAGCGTTGGAGTTCTTGAAGTTTTTTGCCATCGTAAGAAATTTTAAGTTCGAACCCATGCTTTTGAAAGAACTCAAGGTGAGCGGATGTTAGCAGTACCCCGTTCGTAGTGAGCGAAAAACGGAGAGGTGCGGTTTGAGGTAGGACCGCGCACCATTCGACAACTTGGCGAATCAGAGCGAAATTAAGGAGGGCTTCCCCTCCGAAAAAAACGATGTGCAAAGGCTGTCCAGGCCGCATGAAGAATTTTAGGACACGCTTTGCGGTAGCCAAAGACATCAGGGAATCATGCCCATAGTTGCCTTCACCAGCATAGCAGTAAGAGCAGCGTAAATTGCATCGCTCGGCCACGTTCAAGGCGATCCGCTGTATGGCAACGCTCCGAACGGCTTGGGAAGCGCTGGCAGAACCAAGGGATTTTGCAAGTTCTTGCAGTTCCGTCAAGGTATCCTGGGAACTTTTTGTGCACACGCGTTGCCATAGCTGTTCGGGAACCTGTAAAATAGAAGAAGAAGATATGTGTAAAAGAAAAAATCCGAGCTGTGAGCTCAAAGCGTGCCATTCCGGAACTTGGGACATTCTATCCTCTAGCATTGAAAGACCGTCGTGCGATCGGGAGTTTTCAGTTTTTTGTCATGGATAGATGTTCTAGCGAACGCATTTTAACATAAGGCTAAGTGAGGCTATAGCATTCAAGAAAAAAACTTGGGGTGACTCGTCATTTCGAACGCAATGAGAAATCGCCTGGAAGCTATTGCAAGCTAACAGGCGACCCCTCGGCACACTCGGGGTGACGGAATAAAAGCAGAATATTTATCTTGAATACTATAGCGAGCTAATCTTTTAACCATGGAATATGAAACATTATGAAGTGTGTAATTTTGTATTTTGCCCTCGCCTTAACGATGCTTGGCTCCTGCAAAAAGCATAGCAGCAGTTCAGCTGCCAGTTCTGCAGCAGCCTCAACGTCTACTTCTACGCAAGCTTCTTCGGCCGATATCAGTGCCTGTGCCGCTGACTTGGCTCTAGCGCAAAGTGAGAATCCCCCTCCGCCTAACGTACCTGCCGATTTGGCAAATAATCTAACGATTCAATCCTTCCAGGCCAGTATTTTCAACGATGCCGGTATGGAAAGCTTGCTCATCACNNTCACAATGGAGCCAGGACCGTCGACCGGAATGCCCGCTTCCTTACAAGATCGCGTGGCGGATTTTCCGCGCCTGAGCATCTGTGATGGCAAAGGCAATTGCTTAGGACAGAACGAAGATGGCAGCTATGGGGTCGTTCCCGGAGGCACCGCAACGATTGATTTTCCACAGTGGTCCGGACCGATCGGTCTGCCCGTAAGTCTGTCGGGTTCGCTTTTTGTCAAAGCAGCGGCCTGCACCTTTGTGCGTAGCGAGGGCCCGAATGGTTTTTTGATGCCGACGGGCACTGTCCAATGTTCTAGCAAGATGACGAGTGCTGTGCCGTCACCGGTTTTTCGAGATCAGCAATCGAGTGGTGGCAATACCAAGAACCTTCTAGCGTATTACAATACGCAAGGACAGATCGGGAAGCTATTCACCAACTTGCAGGGCCCAGCCAACCAATATATCAATATGCTCGGCAACGCAGGTCCGCAGAATACTAATGAAGCAGCTTTACATGAGATGGCAAAAGGCATTGTCCGCGATCCTGGTCTAACAGGGGCTGTGTACAGTCAGAAACTGTATACAAACTTCACCAATACAGGCAGCAGCAGTTCGAGTGGCGCCCTGGGTTTGGTGAGCACGAGCACAACGACCGCCTCCGAGGCCTGTTCTGCTGTGGCATCGTCTGCCAGCCCAAGCGCGACGCCCCCGACGGTGAACGNNACCAGCGTCGATAGCTGCTGCGCAAGCTGCTACTGCAACGCTTACGAATATATCGACCGTCTACAATGTGACAACCGCTACCCAGGTCGTAGGTGCTACGACGGTTACCAATGTGCTCACGAACACCATGGTTACGACCCTAACCAAAGTGTCGACGCTCGATACCACGGATGTCCAAATTCAAGTTGCGCAGGCGCCAGCTTTAGTAGTCAATAACGTAAGTTTTATGCCAACCAATGCGACGAGCGTCGATACTTCAACCTTGACCACCTGCCTCAATTGGCAAAGCAACAACACGGTGACGGCAGGAGCATGTGCCACCGCGAGCACCAGCTCAACCGGGACTGCGACCACGGCAAGTACCTCCCTGTCTGAAATATCAAGCTGGCAAATCTATTCGGTTGCGCCGCCGATTTCACTTATTCTCGCGCAGGCCACTTGCTCCGGAGCACCGAGCAGCAATTTGTCCAACTGCGGTTGCCTCAGTCGCACAAGCGCCAGCACTGTCACCACCGTCGCTTGCAATACCACAGACCCCAGTCAGTATTTCGTTGTTACCAAGGAAAGTTCCGGCTTATATTCCTTCGCCAATGTGAACCTAGCCTATGCACAAATCGATATGAGCAGTCCTACTGCCAGCACACAAGCCCAAGCTGCTACCAATGGCTGTCTCGCTCTCAGTTCGAGCCAAACCCTCACAGCTCCCACCAACTGTGCTTCGCGTGAACTGTTCGCGTTCAGTTTCCCGCAAAGCTCTTCTTCCTCAGGCTTGCTGGTTTCAGCCATACCGGGCCTCATTCTTGGCTATGATCAGACCGTGGTCGGGAATACGACCATCGAAAATATAGGGATGTTGTTGATTCTTGCGCCCGTCATCCTGATTAGTGGCAGAATTCTTATGAAGGTAGCGGGGACTAATGTTAAGAATTTTGCGACAAATATTTTTCAAAACTATAAGGGGCCATCGGGTCTAAATCCCAATGTGTCTAAAGAAGGTGGAATTACATTTGACCAAGTTTTGGACACGAGCAATGAACCCTATAAAGCTAGCTTAGTAGTAGATACAAGTGGCAATATTATTATAGTAAAAAAGGGGAGCTCTCTCAATCCCAGTATACCCAAGACTTCTGCGTTGACGGATACGTTGGGGGATGACAGAGTTCTCCAAGTTATGAGTTTTACAACTTCAGACATAGCAGAATTGCGAGCGCAAGCTCGAGCTTCGGGGGGAAAGGTTTTTAACTTCTATGTTGTCAAAAGCGTTCAAGATGGGAAGTCCAAAA
>PLEQ01000265.1 GCA_003136475.1 Deltaproteobacteria bacterium | reverse complement strand
GGCTCTACCGCTTGATTAAGAAGTTCTCGAAGGAGGCAAAGGATCTAAGCAAGATGATATCATTTTGGACTAAATTGACCCCGGACCTAATATTAAGATTCTCTTCTAAAAGTATTTGATCGTTTAGGACTCTTAGAGTCTATGGAAAGAAGCTCTTCGAGCCTCAGATCTAAGGCTAAAGCCAATCCACGAAGTGTTGAGACTTTCATATCACGTTTTCCCGCACAGATTTCGTACAAGGTTGGCTTCGCAATGAGATCATAAAACTCTAATGCAAACGCATCTAAGGATCGATAGCCTCTCTCCTTGAGGATCGCGTTTTGGATTTTTTTGCCAAGTAGTCGGAGAAATTTCCGATCTTCGGATCCGAGTTTTCTTGTCACCATGCTTAAGGTTCGTCCGTGTATGAGACGTTATCCTTCAAAGCTACTGGGAATTAATTTCTAAATAGTCCGAGTATGTTACGTACCTCGGCTCAAGTTTCTGAAAAAATACCGATAAATTAACAAAATATGCGGTTTTCGAAGGTGAGATTGCACATAATCTCGGCGAGAAGAAGGAAATTTTATGATTCAAAGAATGATCCTAGCCACTTTGTTACTTGAACTGCCCATAACAGCCTGCACTACCACGCCAAGCGTTTCGGTTATTGAGAGAGCCGACAGTCTTTCTTCTAAGCCAGAATGGGCGTCAATCACACGGTCCACATTTGAAGAAAGCGGCAAACTCTTCTTTTTAGGATACATTGAGGTGAGTGGGGATGCTTCGAAGTCAGCAGCTCTCAACATGGCCGACGAAAAAGCAATGAGCGAACCTCTTCGTTCCTTAACAGATCAATTTTTGGATCAGAATCAAGTTGGCGAAGAGCTTCGCAAAGATTCATCAGTAGGGCAGCGTATTATTTCAGCGACTCGTGGTTATCGTCCTCCTATGGCAGGACTCCGTATCGTTCATCGCTACTGGGGAACCGCACGGGTTCCAAATCAAGATGATCCAAACATCACTAAGGTCGAACTTCGTGCTTATTCACTCGCTGAACTATCAAGGGCAGATTTTGAAAGTGCTAAGGCTGCATATTTTTCGAGACTTCGTGGAGAATCCGAAGTGAAAAAAATACTCGAGGAAGTCGGTGTGGCACAGCGCGAAAAAAGCAATGAGCCATTGAAATAATTTGTTGTAAGAGTTTTGGAAATGAATTTTAATATCAGCCCAATACTCCTAATGATTTTGTTTACTGGAGCAGTTGTTTCCTGCTTTCCCGACCATCGGAAAAGCATAGTTGATGGTAATGATAGTAAGGTTCTGTCTGACCAATCCATTAAGAATTCCCATCACGATTCCAACTCGCTGCCGGATTGGGTAACGAAGTTGCCCACTAGGGCAGGGATACATTTTTTTGTTGGTGAATCTCGCAGTTCATCTAATAAAGATGAAGCACTCGAAAATGCCATGATAAGTGCTTACACAAGGTTTGGCATGACGGAATTTCCAGAACTCGTTCAGTTGCAAACGCAAAGCGTTGAAACACTGCATTCCGTTGATTATGAACGGAGTTCTGCAGTACGCTTGGAAATAGTCGATTGGACCGGAGTAAAAGAAGCAACAGAATGCGGTTCTCCTTACATTGCAAAAGACGCAAAAGGAAACTTCGTTGTATTCCGTCTTTTGAGGTGGGATAATGACGAGATTGCAATTGCGCATAAAAAAATTGTTACTGCCAAGCTGCATGAGCTTCCACCTGCTCCGGCACATGCTCAACTGGGTAAGCGACTAAGCCGAAAGGTTTTGGTCAATTATTTGAACAAACCGGAAGCNNTCCGAGTGGGGATGAAAAAAGCAGAAGTTTTAGCGCTTTTTGGTGCTCCAGCAAACGTTAGGAGTGTTCGCATGCCTCATGTTGGGTTCACCGGTACAACGGGCCAGGCCCTGATCTATAGAGGGCAAATGTGCAACTCAACAGGATTTCGTGCTGAGTTGAACAACCTGGAGGGTGGTTTGCAATACAATCCCCCAGGCAATTGCGTGGTAGGACTAGTAGATGGAGAGGTATTTTATATTCAAAACTTCCATTACGATTACACCGAGGAATTAAAATAACTAGAAGGTTTCCGCCCCCAATGGGCGCCCCTCTCAGAAAAGGGGTGGAAGTGACCTTACTAACTATCTGCAGCTGCAACTTGATTCCCATCCATCTGCGCACATCCATCTGCCGGACACACTACAATAGGCCTCTCCACCATGAGAGCTACAGCATCCACGTCCGAACAGAGGTTCATTGAAAATTTGACTACTTGAAACCTGTTCTGCGGAATTATTTGTAAAAAAATTTTGAGTTGTTGGTTTTGAAAGTGATGTCTGCGTCGACAAACCTGCTAAGATTAAAAAAAGACTAACATTCAAAATTTTTTTCATAACAATCCCCTTCCGATTTTATTTTAAAAGACAAAACATTAACGTTTTGCACCTAATTGTAATGTCGGATATATTGACGTTTAAAATCAAAAACTCAAATCGGTGAGTCATTTTGTATATTAAATCGGTCGATTATCAGATCATTTTGGTAGGATTAAAACTTGGAAGTTTAAAGTTCACGCAAAATTATCTAGTCGGACCCTTTCCACCTAGTCTGAGACGTGTATTTCAAAAATAGATTCTCATGGAGAGAGAGCCACTCTGTAAGTTTCATTTCAAATGTTTTGATCGTAAGGGTTTCTTGCCTAAATTCAAGCTTGGACCGTGGATAGGAAGTTCAAGCAANNGGCTCTACCGCTTGATTAATACTAACGACCGACGCTAACGACCAAATTATGACTTTCAGTGTTATTTCTCGTGATTTTACGTGATTTTTTACCGAAGACCTAAGAGACCTCCCCTAAGTTTAACTCTTTAATTTAACTACATTTTTTCAGGATTTCTTCGATTTTTGCTGTGATATCAAGTGGTTGGTGGGGCGGCGTCAATTTAACTGATAGAGAAAACACCTGTAANNGGTTCATTACCCTATTTATGGAGAATCTACTTTGATTTCCGGGAGTCGCGAGTTGCCCCCAAAGTTGCCCCCACCTTTGTCTGGATCTTCTCAAAAATTTCAGGATGATGGCTGAAAACACCGAGGTGTATATTTGAGGTTTTTAAAAAAGTACAAGTGGGTGATGTTCAGATCATCGGCGGCTTAGATTTGTCAACTTGAGAGAAAGGCTACCGATAGGCCTTTTAGGGGAAAGTAACCTGCAGATACGGCATGACCATTTGCCAAAATGTAACGATCTGGAAAAGGGTATTCCATGACAGCCAAATTTGGAAAGTTTCTATTTTACGTGCTGCTCACAGCATCCTGCTCCACTGCTCGCAGCAAACCAGGAGATGAAGGTACAAAACCAAAGGACCTTGGACATTCCGATACGATATCTGAAAATGAATTTTTAGCTAGGCCAAATGGAAATTTTGGAATCGGCTTTCAGGATTTTCACTTTGTTGATGAGAGCAGGTGCCCCGATCCCTATTACACGGATGATATTAAGCAAGATTTTTTGGCCGAAAACATCAAGCACTGCCGAGAAATCCTGGTTCGCCTTTCTTACCCGACAAATGAAAGTATTTCTCTCCATTCAACATACTACGCTCCTCAAGTCATGGCGTTCAAAGAGGAATATGAGGCTTACTCAAAACACCTTGGTGAGCTTCTAAACCTTGACGCGAGCCAATTGAACCAGTTGAGGACATATTCGCATGAAAAAGCTGCTATTGCGGTTCATGAAAAATTTCCTCTCATATTTTTTAGCCCGTCGGATGGCACCTCTGTTCAAGCATACGAAAATACAGTGACCAATCTTGTGAGCCATGGTTACTTTGTGGTCGGGGTCAATAGCCTATTCGTTTCCGGCTATAATGCATTGCCCAGTGGACATATCGTTAAGACCTCATTTGCGACTAATGATGGGAAGGACGAGATTGTCCGCAAGGGCGACATTCTCTTTGTTTACGATCATCTGCAACTTTTTGGGGACCTTTATCATTCCATGGACCTATCAAAGCGCGGAATTATGGGCCACTCAGCAGGTGCTAACACCACCGCTTTAATCCTCAGCACGGATAGCCACAAATTCCATGCTGCTATCGCTTGCGATGCAGATGTAAGAGAGAAATTTCCAAGTTTTGACATACCATTCATGCACCAGCTGGCAGGACAACGTTACTGGACTGCAAAATATTCGCCTCACTTTAAGACGCCCTACGTACCATCCTATGCTTTAGCAAAAAACAACTACCTTGTTGGTATAGTCCCATCCCAAAAAGATCTTCTTGAACCAAGCCCAAATGGGCCTTTTTACAGCGTTCATGGATCGTTCACAGATACAGCAACATTACGCCTTACCCCCATGTTCATGGCTGCGATACCTATGCTTGAAAATGTCCAAGAGAAGATTTTTAACCGTCGATTGGGGCCTCCTTTTGGCACGGGTGATGGCATCGAAATTGCGAATTCGATTAATACCTATGCAGTAGAATTCTTCGACACTTTCCTTAAGGGAAGAAGCCACCCAATGTTTGGCACTAACAATTGCACAAATCTAACCGAGCATACCTTCGTTGCCTGTGGGCCTTCGGTCTTCCCTCCGAAAGACTACCCAATTACGGCTGCATCAGATCTCAGTGCGCCAGCAAAGCCCTACAACAGCGTTGCCCACTTTCACGCTACACTTACTTACGAGGCACCTTGGCAAGCAGAATTTCTTCATACTCCGGGTAACACTCATCGGGAAGTTCCGGTAGACCTCTATTTTCCGGCGGTAGGATCCACTTCCGAACCCTTGGAGCCTTTACATCTGGAACGCGCAGAGTGGCTCGCAGGTGCATTTGAAGGTATGACCCCAGAAGGTGATCAAAAAGCAATCGTCGCTGCAGCTATAAAAGAATTACGCGGGTTAAAGACGTACATTCACGAGGGTAAGCCTTCCGATATCGAGGGGAAGTTTCCGCTCATTCTGTTCAGCCACGGTGCAGGTGATGACATCATCAAATACCGAACAATCATTGAGAATATTGTCAGACATGGATTTGTCGTTGTTGGCATAACACACACCTTTCTATCTGGTGGAGAAGAAGGTGGGAAGAGACAGAAGTACGGTTCAAGATCCGATGATGGACCGTCTATTGACGTAATCAATGTGCTTCATGGCTTGAAAGATAAGAAAATCTTTGCCTCTATCCACGATCATATTGATTTTTCTAAAGTTGGAGCGGCCGGCCATTCTATGGGAGGTGAAGCAGCGATCAAAGCCTCCGTTACTGACTCCGAAATTTTGGCGGTTGCGAGCCTTGACAACAAATATATCTGGCTTGATTTTGACGAACTGAAAAAACCTCTTTTGTATTTTGCGGCTGATGCCACACGCAAACAGGTACGTTCGTTTATGACCATGGCAAGGCCAGACGACACACCCAAGGATGAATGGGACTATTTTCAAGCGCAGATACACAAATTCCATTCCGACCAAATGTTGGACAATTTAATCGCGCATAGCAAGAAGTCCGGAGTTCCAATCTTCGTTGCTGAGTACGAGAACATCATCCACCAGAGCTTTTATGACGACATGCTTCTAAACGGCTTGAAAAATCTTATCCAAGTGAACGAGTTTGTCGAAAATGAAGGTCACCTGCTTGCGATGAGGAATGGCCCGGATTTTCTGCATGAAGTTGGCGAGACAATCGGTTTGTTCTTTGATCACTTTCTAAAAAATCAAAACGAGTCAGGTATTTTCAACTGGGCAAAGCCAGCCCATATTTTTCGCAAAGACGCTAAGGTCAAAAAACATGAGAAGGATGAACTTTAGGCCTATTCTTGTGGATAAATAGTGCACACCATCCGAGAGGATACGCGCATGCTTCCAAAGCCATGACCATGGGGTCTTCCAGAGCTAAAAGATCTCAAGTCTAAGATCGAAGGTGAAGATCCGTGGCAAGCTCTAGCAGCCATTGAGCTTGTCGTTGCGCACATGTATGGGCTGAAACCGCCAAGGGCCAGAAGAAAGCAAAGTGATCGTGTCAAGACTGCACCGCAGAAGAAACCGATGCCTACATAGCTACACCACACTAAATATGGTCGCCCCTGGTCAATGGCATTTTCTTTCCCAAAATTTGTCATGGCATCGGTCGAGCTTGGAAGTTTGTGGGGAATAAGAAAATCAAAGGAT
>PLEQ01000276.1 GCA_003136475.1 Deltaproteobacteria bacterium | reverse complement strand
CTCACTGCGTTCGGGATGACAAGCTCCAACACTGCTTAGACGCCAAACCAAGACTGCGATCCCTCACTGCGTTCGGGATGACAAGCTCCAACACTGCTTAGATGCCAAACCAAGACTGCTTAGACGCCAAACCAAGAATGTCATCCCGAACGCAGTGAGGGATCGCAGTCTTAGCTCCTCCGTATACCGATAAACCTAAAGACCTATGTAAGCCTTAGACCGCTCAACAAACGCCCGTTCCTCATCCACATCAAATTCGAAGGGATTGACCCGTTGCGCATAGATCAAACCGATCTCTTTCGAGAAATCGCGACCCGGATAGTCACTCAAATACGAAGCCAGTCGGGCTTCCCAACGAATGCCATCACGGATGTCATCCATAATGAAAACGCTGTAAAGTGTCGAAATTAAAAAATCGATACCGGGATACGGTAACTGTATAGCCTGTAAAACGTCGTACATCGCTTTCAAGAAATTGCGCTTAATACGCTCATCATAGGGTCGTTGATAATTGACACCAATCAACGGACGTTTGGCGAAACGCGGCTGAGCACCCATAATCAGCAGGTAGTCCAAGCCATTGGGTTTCTGATCGTCACCCTCGAAATAAAGACTGGAAAGCGGGGAAAGCGTTAAATTTTTCTTCTGCGTCCAGATTTTATTGTTTTGAACCGTCGCGAGTTCAGTTTGCATAGATTGGTAATAATAAGCCGGTCCACGCGGCATAAAAATAGTGTAGAAGATACTCGCCTCATGACTCAAGACATAGACGCCCCCCTTCATGCGCTCTTTCGCGGTCAAAAAACTGAAAGGCGAAGGATCTCCGCGCTCAGCTTCATCAATGTACTCAAAGGCTCGAAAGCGGTGGAAAGACAGTTGCTCCTCGTACAGTTCAAACCAACGATCGATCGCATATTTCACTACCGCAGCAACCGCTTTTTGGGGAATCGCACTGGCTAATTCCGATAGTGCAGTTTTTATGAGAAGATAAAGAAGAGCATAACCGAAGGAACTTTGGTAGCGGACAAAATCGACAACTTTATCAGGTTGCTCATTCGCAGCAAGAGTCTTACGTCGGACTTGCACAAGGTCAAAGTTGCCACTCGCATTGCGTTGCACCGCAAGCTCATCCAGCAGATGAGAGGCATCCATACTGAGTAATTTAGAAATATTGTCTTGCAAAACTTTCAAAGCTGTATTGAACTTCAACATTTGAGTCTGCGACATCATGCTTTCAAAATCGATATCCGAAAGTTTGAAATACTGTGCTGCATCCACAGTTTTTTTGCCGTCAAGATTCCTCTTGAGCGGAATTTGCTTCCACCATTCCCCGACCAGCGGGGATCTCAGGGAACCGTACTTTCGATCAATCTTATTGAGCACTTTATTGACCATCGAAAAATCGTCACTATTCATAGGCCCCGAGGGATGCACATTCCCCGCCTGAGCGCCTTGATTTTTCTTTTCTTCAATCGCCTTCCGGATCAGACGAATCAGCTCAGTAAGATTCACATCACTAACGCCGATCGTGCCCAAAATGCTCCGTCCAACAAACTCACCTGAGAGCGTGCTTTGATACGTAAGATCGTAGATTGCGAGCAATTTGCCGTTAGCATCATAACCCGCAGCGTGGTCATCGCCCGCGGCTCGCCATTGCTTAATATCTGAAAACTTCACATATTTCGCGGATTTTGGCGAAGTGCTTACGTTTGAAGGGGCAGAGTCTTCGGCGCCGTAGAGTTCATGGAGGCGTTTGATCAGGCTCTTAGCGTCTTGATTGAGCTCATCGTCTTGCGGTGGAATAGTGTCATTATTTAGAGCAAGGTCGTTGACTGGCTCCATCGTTTTTTCATCTAATTTTTTGGATACAAGTTTCGACGGCTGCGAACTTTTAGCAGAATCGATGTTTTTGGAACCACATTGTGCCACTAGAAAACTAGCTCCCATCAGCACTATAGGTATAAACTTTTTCATAGCTCTCCCCTCAATTTTGCGTATCTCGCTATTATCTTATGCTGAGGGTTTCACTATTCTCCAGTCATGCGACAGGGCGTGGCTTGTAAAAACGACAAAGAACATCATTTTTCCTCTACAGTTTTAAGGAGTGTGAAAAAGTAGGCAGCTCCCATCTTTCATAAACGGCGATTAAATTGGGGGGATAAATTTATGTGTTATCTAGAGCACTAAGGCCGGGCGCTAGGCATACCTTGACATTCCTAAGGGATTGCTCTAAGCCTTTGCCGATTCATAAACATCGCAATTTGTTCAAAAGGAATTTCACCGTGCGAAAAATGCGTGCTCTTGCTTTGATCATACTGGCTTACATGCCGATACTCTCAAATTCACCTACTTACGCTGAAGAGTACCGAGTCGCAAACGATGCAATGACGGCTTTTGATCCCAACAATGAGGGGATGGGTCAGGATCCGCTTGATACCGTTGGCGTCCTTGTTCTAGCCTTTTCGGATACTTTGGTTTCTTTATCAAAACAAGGTATTGACGAGCTTCAAAACAGCGGAGCCTTTGCGATGGTCGGAGACGCCGCGATCTTTGCTTGGAAGCGCATCCCAAATACTGATGAACTTCTTTATGATGTAGGTCTCGGCACTCTCATTGAGATGTTCCTCGCTGGTCTAGGTATCGATTTCAGCAAGGTGGGTCCTGGACAAAAAGCCGTGATTCGTGATCTTTCAAAAACCATCGCTGTATTTGGGAAAACTGCGAAGAGCGTTGAAGTTGGCAGCACAGGCTTGAAGTTTGATAGCGCGAATATTATC
>PLEQ01000168.1 GCA_003136475.1 Deltaproteobacteria bacterium | reverse complement strand
CATAGTTCATCAGGTATGTTTGTGATGTATATTGAATATCTCGCCAAAGTTATGAATTCGATCGACGGCAATTTGCCATCTTTTTTTTTTCTTGTATTTCTTTATTCTCTGCTGCCAAACCCATCGGGGGACTTTTTGCACAATTAAATCAGTTAAGAGTCGCTCTTTCCTTCCTATGTAGACAGAGACCTTAGTTGACTTACCTTTATTTGTAATTTTTTTTAAAAAGACACTTAGATCTAAAGCTTCTATATCGTCTATATTTCTAAATACACATACATTCTTGTTTAGGCGTGATAAATAGTAAGCACCTTTTTTTGAAATCTGTTTTAGTGANNGGAGTATTTCCTGAACAAATATTTACAGATATAGCGGCATAGCAACAAAGATTAAATACCCAATTAAGCTTTAGTGATGATTTACTTGCAACCCCTCCACTACCTTCAAAAAATTTTTTTGTTTTTTCTGTCAGTTCAATTATTGTGCTATCTTCCAATATAACATCTTTAAATCTTGCAAAGACTGTTACAAATTTATTTTCAAAAGAAGCCTTTAATTGGATAGCTATAAATGACTCAAAACAAGTTTTAAGAAAATCTACCGATTTTTTTTGCACCATGCGTAAACTGAACGCACACCCAGTCAGAGATCTACCAAAAATTGAATTCATTTCCATCGAAAGCGTATCTAATGAAATTGAATTACCAAATAACCCCATAGACAATGCATACACGAAAATAAAAGGGGTTATTGCTGAATTCCTGATTAAATACCCTGTCTTTTTTGCAATCTCGTTTAGATTAATATCTCCAACNNTATTCGGCCCCGATGGGTTACAAAGTTTTTCCAGCTTTATTATACGTGACTTACGTTTCTTTTTTAGTCGTCGATTTCCCTTTCGAGCCATCTTGACAACGTTTCTCTTTTGCTTGTTTTGAGTTGGTTTCCGTGATAACATACTCTTTGGCATCCTTATTAATAGCGGTTTTGGTAGACAGCTACTTTAAGGAATGCCATTAATTTATAATATATATTTCACACCCCACTTCACATGATCCTGTAAGCATAGTTATTAAATTTTTATCTGAATTTCATTAACCTTTTAGATGATATCTGAGCATGATAAATAAAATTAAAGCCTGTTGTCAGCAACCACGAAAAGGNNTGAGCGACTAGCAACTTGCGTTAGTAGAAACAAAAGCCACAGGCCAAGGACAACACCCAGATGTTAAAAGAAAATCGCGAGCGGCCCTTGCATCCTGGATTCCCGAAACACATAACGATACAGTTCAATTGCAATTCAATTTGACCAGTATTGAGCATCTTTATTTTATCTAAAAATCGATTCATACCCAATGGATCAATCTCCTAAAACACCCGAAAAAGGGTTTTACTCACCAGAACTTTAGATGTAAAGAAATAAAACCACCTATAGTTTACTTGGCTTTTTTCATCGTTATGTGTATATAATACATAACGATGAAAAGGGAGTTACTTATGGCTATTGTGTATCAAAAAGATAAGCGTTCGGGCATTACTTATGCTTATGAGTCGATTTCCTTCTGGGATAAGGAAAAGAAGCAGTCTCGATCCAGAAGAACTTTACTAGGGCGCGTTGTAGGAGAGACTATAGCCATTATTCCAACGGACGGAAGAGGTCGAAAAAAGAAAGAGGAGCCTGTCACCACCAAAAAAGGACGCCCTGCCATCACTCAGACGGCACGATATTTTTATGGCGCAACGTACCTATTCGATCAAATAGGAGAGCAGCTTGGAATTAAAAAAGATCTGCAACAGTGCTTCCCTGAACATTATCAACAAATTCTCTCCATAGCATATTACCTTATTTTGGAAGACAAAACGCCTCTGTACCGTTTTGAACGATGGGGCTCACTCCATCAACATCCTTATGGCCAAAATATTAGTTCGCAACGCAGTAGTGAGCTTTTTGCTTCGATAACTGAGGAAGCGAAGCAGTCATTTTTCCGGCTGCAAGGAGCAAGGCGCGCGGAACATGAGTTCTGGGCTTATGATACCACGAGCATTTCAAGTTACTCAGAGTGCTTGCGCCAGGTTCAATATGGCCATAGCAAGGAAGATCTTTCCTTGCCACAACTTAATTTGGCATTGGTTTTTGGAGAGGAATCGCGGTTGCCTTTCTACTATCGTACTACAATACCGTGCCAACCCAATGGAACTACACGCAGGAGCGCCCTAATAAAAAAGACACTTTAGGCAGCACAAAGCGCGTGTACCTTCACTATTATTTTAGTCTGGATAAAGCAGCCGAAGATGAAAAAGCTTTTGACAAACAGCTCGTTGCACTGCGCCAAGAGCTACTTTCAGGAAATCGACTTCCGAAACATGAGCGGCTGTATGAAAAATATTTTGAGGTGACCTCGACACCTAAGCGAGGAGTCAAGGTGCGCGTTAAACAAGAGGTGATTGAGCATGCAAAACGGTATTATGGCTTTTTTGTTTTATTCACTAATCAAGCCATGAGTGCCATCACTGCCCTTGAACTCTACCGAAACAAAGACTTGGTTGAAAAGGCTTTTGGCGACCTTAAAGAGCGGTTGAATATGCGCCGCACTTTAGTTTCGTCAGAGCAAAGTCTTGATGGAAAGCTTTTTGTAGAGTTCGTTGCTCTCATTTACCTCTCATACATTAAGAAGAAAATGCAAGAAAGCAACATGTTTAAGCAATATACGTTACAGGAAATGCTGGATAAATTAGATGTGATTGAATGCTTTCATACAGTAGGTCACGAGAATTATGTGGGAGAGGTGCTAGAAAAACAAAAAATGATCTATGCCAACCTGGGATTTAACCCACCATCCTCGTTATGAGTGTTCGGGAATCCAGGTGTAAAAGGGCGAAAACTTCACC
>PLEQ01000100.1 GCA_003136475.1 Deltaproteobacteria bacterium | reverse complement strand
ACGCATACCGTCTAAGGGATCATCCCGATAAAAATCTTCTTTGCGGACACCGACTACGATTGCAGCGTTGGCAAAACCACTGTTCCGGGCATGATAGCTCATGCCATTGATCGCTAAATGCCCGTCTTGGGCACTGGTCGGTAAGAGATGACCACCGGGACACATGCAGAAGGTCCATATGCCACGCGTCTCACTTTGGGCAGTAAGTTTATATTCGGCAGCTGCGGGCAGCTGGCAGGAACCAAATTGGATGGCGTTGATCAGTTCCTGCGGATGTTCAATGCGGGCGCCCATCGCAAACGGTTTGGGTACCATGAGAACTTTCTTGCTTTGCAAGAGATGGTAGGTGTCGCGTGCCGAATGACCGATGGCCAGGACGAGATGGTCGGTAGGAATGCGGGTCCCATCATGCAGGCTCAACATGTAACGGGCTTGCGAAGAACCGGTGGTGAAATCCACCATTCGGCGTTCAAATAAATATTCGAAACCGCACTCGGTGAGCGAGCTCCGCATGCGCTGGGAAATGCGCAATAAGTAGTCGGTTCCGATATGTGGATGTGCTTCGTAAAGAATGGAGTGGGGAGCGCCGAAGCGGACAAATTCATTAAAGAGGTGACGGATGAGAGGATGGTTGCGACCGCAGGTCAATTTTCCATCGGAAAAGGTGCCGGCGCCACCTTCGCCAAAGCAGAAATTGCTTTCTGCGTTAAAGGTGCCATCGCGACGTAAACGGTTGCCAGTCCGAATCCGTTGCTCGACAGCTTCGCCACGATCCACAATCACACACTTGATGCCGGCACGAGCCAAGGTTAGAGCTGCGAAAGTGCCAGCAGGACCGCTACCGATAATGACCGGTGGATGACGAAATTGGGCTTTTGCGAATGGAATGTCTTGGAGGGGATCGAGCACCGGGAGCACCGGTGCCGGCTCTAAGTCACTGAAGAGTTTGAGCAGAGTGTCTTCATCACGGGCTGAGAAATCAACCTGCAAATGATAGACCGCACGACCTTTTTTGCGCGCATCGAGCGATTTTTTCCGAATGGTCGCAGTTAAAATTTCTTCTTTAGGTACAGCGAGTTGCTTCGCCAGTGCGTCGACAACAGGGTCGGCGCACTGCATCGCATGAACAGGAATCGTCAGGGTTTTGATACGCAGTGTCATAGCCTGGGCTTTCTAGAGTATTTTAACTTTGAAGCTCCGACCTTTGATCGGCCGTTCCGCAAGGACCCGCAGCGCTTGGGCAGAAAACGCATGTTCGATGGCTACGCAGGAGTGATCCTCAAAAATGTCAATTTTTCCAACTTGGCTTGCGGCTATTTGGCGGGTGCCTCCGGTCAAGGCTCCTAAAATATCACCTTTGCAAAGCTTGTCTCTTTTACCACCGGCAATTTTGAGGGTTTGCATGGGCGGGTGCTTGGCACTGGGTGCTGCGATGCGCTCTTCGTCAGGACAATACAAGTCTTCGACTTTGCCAAAGACGACACCCGACTTTTGATAGGCTTCAATAGCGGACACTTTGGCTTTTTCAGCTGCAGTGTAGAGACTGAGAGCTTGGCCGGTGTTGCCAGCTCGACCGGTACGACCGATNNCCGCGCGAAGCCACGTCGGTGGCAACTAATATGGAACAACTTTTATTGGAAAAGCGCACGAGAACTTCGTCACGCTCTCTTTGATCGAGACCACCGTGGATGGCGAGGGCACTCAGTGCAGAATTTTTTAGTTCCTCGGCAATGCGATCACACTGTTCTTTGGTGGTACAAAAGACCAAGGTCGAGACGGAACTTTTCTGCTTCAAGAGCATTTTCAGCGTTGATAGCCGATTCTCTTCACTCACTTTATAAAAGATCTGCTCAATCTGGGACGCTGCATGGGTCGATTCGACTTTGATTTGCACAGGCTGATTCTGAATGGATTGACTGATACTTTGGATAGCCTCGGGAAACGTAGCTGAAAAGAGTAGGGTCTGACGGGTGCGGGGTAGACCTTGCACGATGCTGGCAATGGCTTCGGAGAAGCCCATGTCTAACATACGATCCGCTTCGTCAAGCACGAGCGTCTGCACGGAGGGTATATGCAAAGTGCGTCTCTGCAAGTGGTCGAGGATGCGGCCGGGGGTACCGACGATGATATGGGCACCATGTTCTAAAGAAGCCACTTGTCTGCGCAGCGGCTTGCCACCACACAGCGCGAGTATTTTTAAGTTCGGTATAAAACGGGCGAGGGCTTTGATTTCCTTCGTCACCTGATCAGCCAACTCACGGGTCGGGCAGAGCACCAGTGCTTGAGTATGCGGGTTGGAAGCTTCCACCTTGGCAAGGATACCGATGCCAAAAGCTGCCGTTTTGCCGCTGCCGGTTTTGGCCTGAGCGATAAGATCTTTGTGTTCCAAAATAGGCGGCAAGGCCTGCGCTTGAATAGGCGTCATAGATTCGTAAGCCAAGGCCGCAATGCTAGCTAGCAAGTCGGGACTCAAGGCTAGAGTTGAGAACTTAAGATCGGTCACGGTTATCCTCTTGTATGTCGCATTGGGCAGATTGTATGCGGGCGTCGTCAGCTAGAAGGAAGCCGCATGCCATCGCGTTGAAGCGGAAGAGTGTTTTCACATCGCTTTAAAAGTAGCCGAGTCATAACACTAAATTGCTAGGAAATTCAATGATTTTCCCGCCATCACCCACTTTGGCGGTCTCAGCCGGGGAATTCCTAGCTTAAGGCGGTGGCGCCTCACTAAGCTGGATCAGCGCTAGGACTTTTTCCAAAAAATCCGTGGGATTCTCGTAGTCGGCCCTTAGCACGGTCGAACGGAGCGCTAGTAGGCTGTCGGTCCCCTTAAAGAAGTAGGACATGATTTGTTTTAATTTGTTGATCTGGCTTCGGGGTGCCATCTCGGCATCCAAGTGTCCTATATAACTTTGAAAATAGTGCGTCCGCTGCTCAGCTGTCCGCCGATAAGACGTCTGCGCAAAATGCGCTTTGATTTCATGAAAAAGCCAGGGGTTCATCAAGGCGCCACGTCCAATCATCAGGGCATCACAGCGGGTTTGCTTCAGCATTTCTAGGGCATGACTCACAGTGAGGATGTCGCCATTCCCGACGACGGGAATTTTCAACAGAGCTTTGGCTTCTGCGATCAAGTCCCAACGCGCGGGCGGGCCATAGCCGTCTTCCTTCGTACGCGGGTGAAGC
>PLEQ01000247.1 GCA_003136475.1 Deltaproteobacteria bacterium | reverse complement strand
CCTATGTGGAATCCGTCAAAAATGAATGGATAGCCCTCTATAGAAAAAAGCAGGAACTCGACCGACAAATCCCCATCATCGCCCAAAGCCTGAGTTACGCACTTAAGCAGATTGAAATCATCGAAAAATTTCGCACTGAGAATAAAGATGCTCGCAATCTCTTTATTGAGAAAAAGACCCAGGAAGAATTGGATTTTCTGTTTAGCGTTAAGAATCAAAAAGGCCGCACATGAATCGTAAAATTATTGCACTCTTATTTGTAGCTAAATTGGCTCTCATCGGGTATTTGCTGGTCTCAAAACATCTGTCGTTTGGGGAATTGAAAATTTTCGCTAAAGAAGAGACCGACCTTAAATCCGAAGCACAAGGCAAAAAAGACTTACCTGAGAAACGTTCGAGTATACTTGCTGACCTTCTGGATCTACCGGCTATCGATCCTGAAAAATCCAAGAAAGAAGAAATTGAGCGCTACTTACAACTTGCTCAAAAGGCCAAGCAGCAAATTGCGGACAAAAAAAAGAGTCTGGAAGAACATGAACAAAAATTGCTCAAGATCGAAAATACCATCGATCAGAAATTGAGTGCTCTGGAAGAAGAGCGTAACTTCTTTATTCAGTCCGTTCAAAAAGAGAAGGACATTCAAGAAGACCGCTTAAAAATTTTGGTTGAAATCTACACTAAAATGGAGCCCAAAAAAGCTGCTCCTGTCTTTGAAACTTTGGATAAAGATCTAATTGTTGCTCTTATAAAAAAACTCAAGCAAAAACTCGTGACCCAAATCATTGAAGCGATGAATCCTGACCAATCGAAAGCCATCACAGAGTACTTTGGGCGAGTCGGTTCTGCCCGAGAATACGATATTCTCAAAGAGATGAACGTTTCTCTCCAGCAGGCTTTCCAAGACTGTAAGAAAGAGCCCAGCATCTGAGCAGAATAAACCATAGGAAGACTGAGTCAGACACGAACGACAAGGCCCACCAAAACACTCACAAAAAGTCTCCCCCGTGCTTTTCAGACCGCATCCCTATCCCTGAATAACAAAAAATTCGGGCACTTACGTATCTGGGGTTGCTTTTTAGCCTCAAAAGGTTTTAGAACCACCCTACTTATCTGGCAAATTGTGGGTCCTGCTTCAGGCTATCTGACTGACCGGTCAACATTTCCATTAATTTAAATACAGAGGACTGTGAAGTGACAACGCAAGCATCTACTTACCCGGAATTCGGCAAATTACGTGGCATCTTGTGGCCCATTCAGCGGTTTGAGATGCTAAAATTCATACCGATGTTTTTCATGTTTTTCTTCATCAGTTTGAATTATAGCGTCCTACGCATCGTCAAAGACTCCCTGATCATCAATGCTCCTGGCTCTGGTGCGGAAGCTCNNGCTCTACCGTTCCTAAAATTATGGTGCACCACGCCTGGTGCTATTTTGATGATGATCTTCTATGTCAAGCTATCCACGGTCTTGGATCGCAAGAAGCTTTTTTACGCTACTCTTGCACCTTTCCTTGTATTCTTCCTTCTCTTCCCACTTATTTTGAACCCCTGGGCACACGTTATTCACCCGACAGCATCAGCAGATTGGCTCCAGAGCGTACTTCCTCATGGCTTATGGGGTTTTGTTGCTGTTTACCGAAACTGGACGTACTCGCTTGTTTACGTTTTTTCTGAATTATTTGGCAGTGTCGTTCTCTCAACTCTTTTCTGGGGATTTGCAAACGAGATTACTAAAGTGGATGAAGCCAAACGCTTCTATGGGCTTCTTACCATTGGTGCAAACGTTGCACTGCTTTTCGTTGGACCGTTCGTTAAATTTGCCAACAGCTTGGGAGACTTCAACAACTCGATCAACCTCATTACGCTGGTTGTAGCTGGGAACTGCATCGCGATTGCTTTAATTTACTGGTACATCAATAACCGCGTTATCGTCCGGCCGGAATTTGCCATCACGGAATTTAAAAAGTCCAAGAAAAAAGAAAAATTGGGCTTTTTTGCAAGCGTTGTGGAGCTATCGAAATCACGCTATCTGGCGCTCTTGGCTATTTTGGTACTCGCTTACGGAGTCTCTATAAACTTAGTCGAAGTCAGTTGGAAACATTACCTTAAGGTCCTTTTCGCAGGTGACAAAGAGGCCTTCCTCGGATTCCAGGGTAATGTCATGTCTTATACCGGGCTTGTTACCATCCTCTTGCTCTTCTTTGGTACGGGGAATGTTATTCGTCGCTTTGGTTGGACTGTTGCGGCGCTCCTAACGCCGATTTTGATGCTCCTGACCTCCCTGGTTTTCTTCGCCAATATCACCTTCGAGCATGTTCTCATGGGCATGCTGGTGACTTTAGGCACGACGCCCCTCTGGATCGCAGCAGTTGTCGGCGGAGCACAAAATGTATTGAGCAAAAGCACAAAATACGCATTTTTTGATCCTACGAAAGAAATGGCTTATATTCCTTTAGAAGAGCAAACACGTCGGACAGGTAAGGCGGCCATAGATGGCGTTGGTGGTCGCCTTGGCAAGTCTGGCGGAGCTGCCGTCAATATGGTTCTGATCGGGGTTTTGGGTTCGATCGAAGCTATCACTCCGTACGTTGCTGTGATCTCTATTGGGATCATCGCTATCTGGCTAGTTTGCTCTGTAGCTCTCGGTAAGCGCTTCAACGTTTTGACGAAACAAAGAAGTGAAGAGCAGAAAATGGCTGCTCAAAAGAATGAGCTTTCAGCGAAATCGTCAGCTGAGTTCAATGCGAATTCTGCTAAAAAAGTCCCCTCCGATTCATCATCGGATTCGGCTGTTCCCCAAGGCATCTAGCGCTCCCTCTCACTCAGTGAGGAGCGGCGCCGATAGCCTTTCTCATTGAGGAGTTTTGATGCAAATTTGGGTCGATGCGGACGCCTGCCCCGTAAAAGTACGCGAAGTCATTTACAAGGCTTCCCAAAGAGTCCGAGCCACTGTTGTTCTTGTTGCAAACAAGAACATGTACTTCCCACAATCATCTCTCTTATCGCTCGTCGTGGTCGGCAGTCAGTTTGATGCTGCAGATCATTATATCGTAGACAATTCCTCGGCGGGTGATCTGGCTATTACATCGGACATCATCTTAGCCTCAGCGCTTGTGGACAAAGAGGTGTCCGTCGTTAGCAGCTCGGGGAAAGTTTATAACAAAGAGAACGTTAAAGAGGCGCATGCGATGCGCAACCTTTTTCAGGAATTGCGGGAAGGTCGCCTGATTCAAGGTGGACCGCCGCCATTTGGCCCCAAAGACTTGCAAGATTTCGCCAAATGTTTCGATCGTGAGTTGACACGCTTGATGAGAGCTTAAAGTTGCTGGCAACAAATCATCAGGCCTAGTTGACCATAGATTTCTTCTTCCAACCAAAATCCATGATTTCCTGCAAAGCTTGCAAGTGATCCTTCAAACCTTTGCAACGACTGACCAAAGTATTAATCGGTAACTGATAGTGCTTAGCGAGTTGGGAGAGATTGCCGTGATTTTCAGCTAGTCCGGTAGCAATCATCACAGCCTCGAGGTCCCTTAAGAAGGTTCGCAAACCTTTTCTGGCAAGATTATACCGAACGACTGGACTCATTAAACTTTGAATGAACCATAGGTCTACATGTTGGGCAGCTAAGCTGCCGAGAGCATCTTCCTTTGTAATACACGTTCTGTTGTCCCCTCGGGCAAACCAGCTACTTTTGAAGATACAATCGGAGAGCTGTGGAAATTCCTCATGCCATTCACTGCTTAAAAAAACTTCCATAGCTGCCAACGAGCAGGTCATAGCGCCATGGCGAGCAAGCAAAGTGGAAACGATCAATCGAATATCTTCCTTTCGCTTTCTTAGAGGAGGAATCTCAATGGCGCGTTCGAAAATAGCACCGAGCCTATCTTCAAGCTTTTCGCAGCTCGTTGCGATCAGACAAACCTGAGCACAGCGCTTTAGGAGTTTCGGAATGAGCTCTGCTAAATGAGGCGAGAGATCGGAGATGTGCCGAAGAATAAGATCTCCGCCTTTGGCTCTTCGAAAGAGGCTGACCAGCTCCTTATACCCNNAGTCTTATACCCTTTGATGAAGCAGGCATCTGCGCTGACTAGCGGCCTGGTCGGATCCTGATGATTTTTCCACGCTTGGAGAGCAAATGTTGCTTTGCCGGATCCTGATGGCCCGGAAATCAATACGGTTCTGCAAGCTGCGAAATTGTGTCTTAGCGAACGTAAATGCAGCTGGAGCATGTCATCACGAGTTAGAAACTCTGAGTAGAGATCCAATATTCGAGGATGAACTCCGAGTTGTCTCGTAGAGACTGACTTTACTTTAGAATTTTTCATACCTTGCTACTCCAAAAGACGGAGGCGCAAGGACTCACCTGGCACGACAAAGTGCTAAGAAAGCCATCTTTTGTCAAGCAAATGCTCCCGCTTCGCCGAGTGCGAAGAAATATCTTTGACAAAAGACCTTTGCCCATTCAAATATGGAGGCTTAAAAGACACCATCAAAGGAGACAAGCCTTGAGTGATCATATGATATCCGTCAACGATAGTGATTTTGATTCTAAAGTTTTGAAAGCACCGGTGCCTGTTCTTGTTGATTTTTGGGCCCCGTGGTGTGGACCGTGCCTTTCCATAGCTCCTGTGCTCACAGACCTTGCCAAGGATTATGGCGGGCGTTTGCTCATTGCAAAAATGAATGTCGATGAAAATGCCAACACTCCGGTAATCTACGGCGTTCGCTCGATACCCTACCGGGTGATGTTCAAAGATGGAAAAATTGTGGACTCAATAGTCGGTGCGGTTCCCAAAACAAAACTTGTACAAATGATGGATAAAGCTGTTGGCTGAACAATATGGTGTGATTGAAAAACGATTTCTTGCCCAGAAAAAAAAGCTCGTAGGAATTGATGAGGTTGGTCGCGGAGCTTTGGCCGGTCCGGTTTACGCTGGAGCGGTTATTATCGATTTCTACAAACTCTATGCTTTGGCTACGGAGTCACGTGCACTCGTGCGTGACTCGAAAACGTTGAGCCGAGCTCAGCGCGAGAAAAGTTTGGGTTTTGTTAAGGAGATCGCAAGCTCCTATGCAACGGGCCGAGCCGAAATCGATGAGATCGAAGGTCTGGGCATTACAAAAGCGACATTTCTCGCAATGCAGCGAGCTTTAGCCACTTTAGACGAGTCCTTCGATGTGCTTCTTATCGATGGGAAATATCCACTACCCGACTATAGCGGTGAGCAGTTAGCCATTATCGGCGGAGACCACTCCTGCTTTTCCATAGCTGCGGCTTCTATTCTTGCAAAAGAAGCTCGGGACGAAATCATGCGTTTTGAATCCGATAAATTTCCAGGCTATGGCTTTGACAGTCATGTCGGCTATGCCACACGTCATCATTTACAAGCCATAAATGACTATGGAATTTGTTCCATGCACCGCAAAAATTTTGAACCCATCAAAACGCTCCTCAAGCAGACAAGTCATTTGCCTCCCATCTGATTCGTGAATAGCGTCTTCTTTCGAAGAAAAGAAGGAGAACGCTTTTATGTATTCCTCAGCGAATCAGATGCCTCTTGCGGCGAAGGCTGAAACTTTTGTCACAGGGATTCTGCGCCACCAAGGCTGGCTCATTCNNGAAATTTTCGCCGTGTGGGTTGTGAAATCGATATTATCGCATTCAAAAAAACAACGATCATTTTTGTCGAAGTCAAATTCCGAGCCAGACCGCTCCATACCATGCAGGGTTTTGATCAAATCATCACTCGCAAAAAAAGAAAAACCCTCGAACGAGGGGCGCGCTGCTTTCTACAATACTACGAAAAACGACTACCCTATTGGGAAAATCTACGCTTCGATCTAGCGCTGGTGAGCACTTACGGCAATAAGCCCTGCTTGCGCTATATTTCAGATTTTTAACAAAAGCGCACAAAAACGCCGCTAGAAACAGGCTTGAAACACTCCAAGCCCGCTCTGTAGAAGATAAGGCAGGGAGAATGCAGGTGCCAAGAACTAGGTTTTAGGAAGCTCGACGGAGCTCATAATCGTACCTTCCGGTAAGCGTCGGGTANNCCCGCTTTTCCTAGAAGATCCCGCAGGTAGTAAAGACGGGAACGTCTTACAACACCCGCAGCGACAAGGTCGATTTTGTCAACCAGCGGAGAATGAAGGGGGTACACCCGCTCAACGCCGATGCTGTTGGCACCCATCTTGCGGACGGTGAAGGTCGCTCCAGCCCCGCCTTTGCGGTAACGGATGCAGACACCTTCAAAAAGCTGAATACGGTACTTTTTAGCACCATCATCAGTCTTTCCGCCTTCTTCTACCTTGTAGTGAACACAAAGCGTGTCACCAGGCCGGAATGGGGGATGCTTCTTGGTTTGTGGGAATTTACGCTCTTCAAAGTTTTTAATTATCAAATTTATCATATAAAATATTTCGTTAGAGTTGCTCGATGGTGCAAAGGTGTAACTATTATCCTATAGCCGCCCCTCCGTCAATGTGTTTTCCCCCAAGCAACGGCGTCAATACGCTGAAAAGCCTGGCTATTTCTCGCCAGGCCGCCCAAGCGAGCTTTCCCAAGCCAACGAAGCTCCCGCGCCCGTCGGATCTGCTCTCTCCTGATCAGGCAGAGCTAAGCTCCGAGGAAAAAGGCGAAAAAAAATGCCTTTGCAGGCCTTTTTCACTAGTATGGACTCGATCGTTCGATTGAAGGAGACTCAGGCAATGTTAGCTCAGATCACTCGGAAAGTTCATTCCAGACAGACCATCACGCGAGCGGATGCCCAGTGGCTTTACGAACATGCTGATATGGCAAGCCTCTCCGCCTTGGCCAGCTCTGTGCGAGGGCGCTTCCACCCCCCACAGGAAGCCACGTACCTCATCATGGCAATTATCAATTATACCAATATCTGTGTC
>PLEQ01000374.1 GCA_003136475.1 Deltaproteobacteria bacterium | reverse complement strand
GAACCCCATGAAGCAAAGGAATTGTCCGACCTTCTTGGTCGACAGGAAGTCGGTCAAAAGAACCTCGGTACATCCCATGACGTACAAAATATCACTGACCGGGAAAGCATCAACGAGCACGAAAGCTTGAGAAACGTCGTCCTAGACAGTGAGATTCGCGATTTGCCCGACGGCCATTTCTTCTTGAAGTCTCTCAACGTCCATCCCGTTAAGTCGCGTATAGTCAAGAAACGTTGGGAGAAGATCTTCGAAAGCGAGTTTTGTGTCCCAAATACGACCGTGCTGTCAGTGAAGCCTCGTAAAGAAGCCACCCACGCCGAGACTCCGCAGTTGGTTATTGGAAATCAAAATATAGAACTTGGTTAGAGCTCACAGTCTAAAAAACAACCTGTAAACGACCACACCATTAGAACTCCCCGCCTAAGGCTTTTGCCTTTGCGGGGAGTCACTGCGGAGCCTAAGACTTCTGCTGGGGGAATTCCTATCGACGACGCAGTAGTCAGTTTTGTAAAGAACCGTCTCTCAAAAAATTATTTGCCTTCAAATATTCTTCGANNTGCCTTGGACTTTTGAAACTTTGCACATGCTTCTTTCAAAGCGCGATCTGATTCTTCTGGGAGACGGACGGTTGTCGCAATCGTTGCTCTCGTATTAACCTCTCGGCTCAATCGCGCAGATACGGCTGCAAAACCTCCTTCTGTATAACGAGTATCCTTAGTAACACTTGTAGGCTCAGATTCAATCTCGTTGCGAGGCCCAGTTTTTGACGACAACGAAGCACTCAACTCCGAACCCAAGGATTTATTTTTGCTCATAAGTGAATTTCCTTTGCGATGTATTTGGTTAATTTTTGGTAACCCTTAGAAATGGGGTGACTACGACTATCTTGGAGCGTTGTGTTTCGCATTTCAGCTTGCTTCCAGTTGCTGGATGCTGGGATGTGAAATTTATCCAAGAGCCCCGAGACTTCCGCAGCAAGTTGATCGAAGTCCTTTGTCGCTAAAAGCCGAGATTGCCCATACTGAGTGCAAAACGCGCCCAAGTACTTCGGTTTGCCAAGCTTTGCCGCCTCAATTTTCTTCGCCTCATTCAGAACCGGCTCGACACCTTCCAAAGACGAGATGTCGAACCCAAGCGGAATTAAAAAGTAGTCAGCCGCTGTCAGAACGGCAGTAGTGATAATGCTCATCGCAGGGGGGGAGTCGAGGATGATCAGGTCGAAGTTTTTTCGAGCGGCATCCACTACTCGCTTGATCAGAGTCTCTCGTGAGAGGGCGGAATTAAACGAGTGATCGTCAGGTTTAAGCCGAGGTGATGACGGCATTATATAGCAGTTGGGAAATTGTTTTGCGGCCTGGAAGATAGCCTCTCCCATTGGCGCCTTATTAAACAGGACGTCGTAGAGGGTAAACTCACCCTTTTCCAAGGGGTCGGCAAGCATCCGTTGTGAAATCGAACACTGCTCATCGCAATCGATTACGAGGACACGCTTTCCCTCGGAGCCTATTTCTGTAGCAAGAGATGTTGCGGCAGATGTTTTGCCGCATCCCCCTTTACGGTTAGCAATAGCTAAACATTTTGCTTGCATATCTCTCTTACCAGTTCTTTGTTTTGTGTTTTTGACTCACTGAGAGTTTAACACTTAACGCCACGCAAAACAAAAGGCACTCCTCCCAAAAGAGATCCTGTACAAAAGAAAGTCATTAAGTGCATCAAAATGTGATGCAAACTTTGCATCACATTTTGCATCAAGTTTCACATGAAACAAAGATTCTTCGCATACCAATATGAGGCATGATATAATTTGAGACATTATTGAGTTTAAGACTCATCCCAATAGATAGACGATATCTCAATCTTAATAAAAGTCTGAAAGGGACTGTCTCAATGGCTCGAAGAAAGATTCCTGACAACGATCTAACTTTGAAACAGCAACAAAGACGGGCAAGAAACGAAAGATACAGACTTAAAAAGAATGAGACAGGGCCACATCAAGTGCTTCATTTGGTCAAAGAGACACAGACACCTAGTGTCTCTAAAACCCAAAAAGCGTCTCAAACAAACACTCAAAAGACCATTGAGACACTTACCCTAAAAACGCGTCTTGAGACAACACTGCCTGCTTCCCTGCCAGAGAAGCACCCAGCTCGTCTCACTTCCGCTCCAGCGCTAGAGACGCTTAAAAAGCAAGAACCCACATTGCCGCTATTCGTATACCTGCGGCAAGATCTATTCGCCTTAGTTCTCATCGCCATGATTTGCGCAGTGAGCTTTATCCTGGTCACCTTTCAAATTCGTGCCTACTCACAGATCCCAGAATTCGAAGGACTTGAAGCCATCACGGCACTCAGCATCGAGTGCCTTTTGATTATTCTCTCGGCACTAAGCGCCCGAGGCTCAATTGGGCAGCGTCTAGGTTCCGCATTTTTGTTCGTCGCGTTGACCACCACGACTGTCTATTTGCTACACAGAGACAGTAAGTCAAACGCAATAGGCCAAACTGAACAAGTTCGTAGCGACGAAAACCAAGAGATCAACGATAGCGAAAGGGTCCGAAGCCTAAAAGATACGATAGAGAGATACACCGCCAAGATTGCAGCGCTGACACCCCAACTTGATCCCAACAAAAAGAATACTTATGCCGCAAAAGGAGAGAACGGAAATCTCAGAATTACTAAGCAGGAGATCGCTGAGACAGAAGCCAAAATCGAGGCATTAGGGATGGAACTTCAACAGGTGCAGAATAGCGGTTCCACCAAGACCACCTCTAGCCAAAAAATTGAGCTTATCGATCACGACAGCTACTTCAACCTCGTCTTACGAGTCCTCCTCCTTCTCTCTTCCGCGTTCCTGGTACACACAGTCCTAAGAAGATTCGATTCGCCTCGAAGGGAAGTTGCCTAATTACGAACACGAAGGATAGCTGGCCGAATTAGCTTAGTAGGTTTCAATCTCTGCCTGCAGGGCATACCATCGCAACGTGAGGCACATCGCGTTGTCCATCAAAATCTCGAACGAAAGTCCCTACAATTTCAAATCCCGCATTGGAATATGCTCTAACGGCTTTGACATTAGCAGGATCGGGGTCGATGTAGAATGCAGAGATCGAAGAATCACTCGCTTCTAAGAACTTCTTGAACGCTTTCAAAGTCACGGGAGCGAGTCCTTTTTGCAAAAATGTGGGTTCTGCAATCATAAAGTCGAATCCGACAACAGTTCCTTCCTTTGGAACAAACTGAAACCAGCTTTCTACTTTGCGTTCTGCTGTCTTCTCGTCGACGTATTGGGAGATGTCACTGGACATTACCAGAGCAAACGGCACCGAATCTAATGACGCTATCCAGTAATCGAACTCATCCTTCTTGGCGCATAAGTAGTTATAGCAGTTTTGCCACATAGAGTCGGAGTTGTCCCAAAATTCTAGGATGTGGGGACGATCCTTCCACCAGGAAGTCATAAGGGCTAGATCTTTGAATTCGGCCTTTGCAAAGGTGATGGGTTGATTCGTCGTCATTTGGAATTCCATAATTGTGATCGTGGCAGATTTTATAGATGAGTCCTTAAATTTTGACCGTACAAATCGATCTGACACCTCGAACGAGAGCGTTTCTTGCTAGGTTTCACGAATAAGAGCCGGCATAGTGGCTCAAATAACAGCTTACCGTTCCCAATGAGACCAACAGGTAGGTTATTCATCATTTCATCGATTAGATTGGCTTTTAGGAACTTTTGGATCGTAATGCCACTGGCAACGAAGAAATGTTTTGAGTCTGCTTTGGGAGTCTTTGAACCAGCACTTCTTGCTAATATGCCTGGCGATAAACCCATCGAGACTTGTTGCTATAAGCACCTACACTTTTACTCTCATGAGTATCTTCCTGCTTTTATGAAGGCGGGATTTATACAGACAGCCATTATTTTTTGCACTGACCTTCTTTTGGCAAATCCCGTTTCCGTTTCCGTTTCCGCTCCCGATCTCTTTTTCATTTTTGGTTAGAGTTTAAACTCTCTAAAAGTAGGTGAGGGGGTCCTGCTCCCCCTATCTGACTATTAATATGAATATATAAACGTCTACTAAATGACTATAGGGGGTCAAAAGCCATATTTATGCCAATAAATACGGATAGATATCTAAATCGATTGGGGATGAAACTGCTCGTG
>PLEQ01000442.1 GCA_003136475.1 Deltaproteobacteria bacterium | reverse complement strand
TAATTTGAATCTATTAGAGAAGTGATGCATATGCAAAGCGCACGTTTTCGGTTCTGCGGGATCAAGTCGCAGAGTGCTACCACGCTGCTGGAAGTTATGGTTGCCGTAGGGTTGATCGGCATTATAGTGGCGGGAAGTGCTCAATTCTTCGGGGCAACATTTAAAGCTCAGCGCATAGCGCGTATTAAGGCCGTTTACCAGTTTGTCGCGCAAGATCTTGCAAATAAACTGAACACGCCGAGTAATCTCTACCTGAGTTTGCTTCTTGCAAATAACGCTTCTGCTTACGTGCGATGCCTATTGAATGCGGAGATAACCAATCCGATGGATGAGCTGAACAGCGTTTGTTTGGACCTTAACCTTACAACTTTTGACCCCACCAACCCACTCCCCAATAATATTTTTGCGTTGGCTTATCAGACCGGTATAGCCAATCTTGCCATCATGACGGGGGACAGCGGAGGAAATGTACAACTTTATGACACGACGGGATTACCTTGCCGAGGTCCCGACGTAAGAACGGACCAAGGTCAAACAATACTAGGCCCAAAGCCGCTCAACTCACAACTGTATCCATGCGTCTTCCAAGCAGCAGCTTATTTTTATGTAAGCTGCGGTTTAAGTGACCCCGATTGCCTTTCGGGTCCACAGGTCGTGAATGTAGGTTACCAAGTCTCACAGGTGGCACCGATTGAGGGACAGTCCCAACCTTTTCAGCCAATACCCCAATCGATACATTTTACGCCGATTCAAATGAAAGATATTCTTGGAACTTTCTATAATAGTACTTGTAATCCCGGGGCGCTGGTCTCGGGCTATAATCCCAATGGCACCGCGATCTGTTCCTGCGCCATCCCCTATACTCAAGCTTTGAACGCATCGATCCCTCTGGTCAACAATCGAGGCCCAATCTGCCAAATGCTAACGGCAGCGCAATTGACGTGCCCCCAAGGTTTGTTGTTTAGGGGAGTCTTGCCAAACGGCATGGCAAACTGCGTGAATCCGGCGGATGCTTACAATTGTATATCCACTGGGCCTGGGGCCAATGATATTAACCCTTCAGGATCCATCAATGAAATTCAAAAATGCCCAGCAGGATATTTTGTACAAACTGACTACCGCAGGGACTGTTANNGTTATTTCTACTGCACCATCCCCAAAGCCAATTCCACGTCGTGCGGTAGTAATGAGTTCAATGATTCTCGGTCCCCTGGTGGCTATGTGTGGATCAGCAATGACATTCAAAAACCGCAATATACGCAGTCCTCAAATAGTTCCGGATCGGATGTGGCCGCCTGGTACAAACAAGGACTCGTTTGTGCAGAACGCCAGCTTACCTGCTGCCAGCCCATTTAGGCAACTATGCTCTCACCCCAAAGAAAACGCATGTACACCTTGAGCCTCTTGCTCATTCCTATACTCATGTATGGTGGGTATAGAGTCTTTCTCAATTCCAAGTTTTTTAAGAAGAAGCTTCGCGAAGAGCTGGCCTTCATCCTTGACGATGACCGGCTCCGGATGAAAATTGCCGATAGCTCTGTTTTTGGCTTTAGCTCTGTTCTTCTTTCCGGCGTGGAGCTTTTTAGAACTAAAAAAAATAGACCTCAAACTATCCTGAGTTTGGATGAGCTGAGTTTCTCACCTGGTATCTCTTGGCGTCCGTTAAAATTCTCTACCGAGTTCCGAGGCAGACTCACGCAAGGCGGAGAATTTGGTGGTATTCATCATNNCTGAAGAAAGCGCCAGATAATTTAGTGGAAGGTCTTTCGGGTGACATCTCTGGGGAGCTTCATCTGCAACGTGGCTATCCCTATGATCTCATGGCAACGCAAGGCAATGCACAGGTCGAAATCCAAGAGCTCAAGCTAGGCCCTGCACTCGTTAGTCCAGCCCAGTGGACCCAGGTTTGGGCTTTCCAACCCGTGATCTTAAACGGCGAGCTTGCGCAGAACGTCATTCGTTTTAGTGAACCTGTTACGCTAGTTTCTGAGAGCGGTTCCCTCCAGCTGGAAGGTACTATTAGCTTGACCAAGTTAGCACCCGAACTCAATCTGACAGTATCAGGTGAGGCCGACTTGTTTCGAGTTTTTAAACAGATCTTTCATTGTTCCAAAGAAAAAACGCGCGTGTCCATAAAAGGATTTGAGCACATCACATGTTTTTGAAAGCTAATCACAAATCAGCCGGCGTGACCCTGGTCGAACTTCTAATCGCCCTAGGCATCGTGGGGGGGATTTCCCTAGTGATTGCAACTTTTCTGAGTCAGCAGCAGCAAACGGTTAAGTTGCTAAAGCAGAGGTTGCAAATACGGACTATTGCGCGGACTCTTGATCAGACCCTGTCTAATCCGGCTAATCTTCTCACAAGCACAAGTGCCGCGAACCTTGTTGACGCAAGCCAAACCGTCATTCAGGGAAACTATCTTCTGAGTAATTGCATAAATTCGGTTGCCAACGCGAAGGCATTAGGAACCAATTGCACACTGCCTGCGACGGATCCTCAGCAGCAGCAATCTTTTAACCTCTATCAAAGTACGACTCTCGTTGCAGGAACCACAAGCACACCTGTCGTTTATCGTCTCGCCGATGGCTCGCTGTGCGTCAACGGGGCAGGCACGGATCCGATGTGTAATTTACAAGCTGTCGCTTACTTTTGGGCAACCTGTGCACCGCAAGACATACTCGGGTCTATGCAATCGGTCAGTAGTGGCGGAGCAATAAATATAAGTCCGGGACCCAATGCTAACGGTGTGGCTAATAAAGCTGGGAACCCTAACTATCCCCCGACGGTTTGTCTGCAGGCTCAGACCATTCATTTGCGCTATCAAATTCGCTATGTTCCTAATCTCAAAGCATCTAATATCGCTTCTGGTATCTATGCGACGGGAGCACCGCCACCCAATTATCCATCGGATGATGTGTTTTGGGCGGACTATCCGGCTAATCAGCAGCCGTCGACCTTTGGTGCGATTAGCATTCCTGTTTCCCAGATCCCTGTTCCTGCCTCGGCGCCGTTAGCTTGTGCGCCTAATTTTCAAATGACAGGTATTGTCAACGGCGTTCCGACCTGTCAGTGTCTTCCGCCTTTTGAGCTTGCTCCGGGTTGTGTTCCAGGTCAGCCTTGTGCCTGTATCAATACCACGAGTCAATGTCCGTCAGACACGCGGTTCAACGGTGTCGATGTGAATGGTCAGGTCATCTGCTGTAATGTAAATTGCAATACTTTTGTTCCCATCGACTGGTCGCCGCCAGTGCAACAACCAACAGGCTATTTCTGGGCGCAATGTGCGTTTGGACTGGACACTTGTTTTAGCAGTTTTCGTTGCACAGATGGTAATGGCAACCCAGCAACGTGCATTGGACCGCCGATGGTTGGCATCACCGGTTCTGGTGGCAATGTTGTGATGTGTCCTGATCCGCCGAGTTCGCCAGCATCTTATTTTTCGTTTAGTCCTTCGGGAGATTGTTTTGGAGTTTGGGGTAGTCCGGTGTCTACCCCGTCCAATGGGACAGGCTGTAACACGGCATCGGGTTTTGGTTGGATTGAGGCTATACAGTTGCAACAGCCCCCCGTCATGTCAGGGCAAAATACGGGGAACAGTTGCGTGGCCGAAAGCCAATGTATACTCGGCAAATATGGGGGGAGCTGCAGTGCTCCGGTTTCCTGCCGCGAGCAATACACTTGCTGTGTTGAAGACACCTCAGTTACAGGATGTTCTTCCCAACCCTATTGAAATTTGAGGCTGCGGTATGTTGATAGTTTCGCATGTGGAAGTTGAGCTGAAAGACTTGGTTTCGCAAAGAATTGTGTTCTTCGACGGCGGCATGGGCACCATGATTCAGGGCTTCGCCTTAGAGGAAGCCGATTTTCGTGGTGAGCGGTTTAGCCAATACCCCAAAGACTTAAAAGGTAACAATGATCTTCTGGTGCTAACGAAGCCAGAAGTGATCAAAGATATTCACTGGCAATATTTGGAAGCCGGGTCGGATATCATTTCGACCAATACTTTCAATGCCAATCGCATCTCTCAAAAAGATTATGGACTCGAAGACCTCAGCTATGAGCTGAACTACGCTGCTGCAAAGTTAGCAAAAGAGGTGACAAGCGCCTTCCAGGAAAAATACCCTTCGCGCAAAATTTTTGTCGCAGGATCACTCGGTCCGACCAGCAAGACGTGTTCGCTTTCCCCCGATGTCAATCATCCCGAACGCCGAGACGTCTGCTTCGAAGATCTGGTGAGCGCCTACTACGAGCAAACGCGTGCACTTGTGGAAGCAGGTGTCGATTTGCTGCTTCCCGAAACCGTCTTCGATACCCTCAACTTAAAAGCCTGTCTTTTTGCCATCGACCAATATTTTTCAAAACAGAATATACGCTTGCCAGTGATTGTGTCCGTGACGATTACCGATCGCTCCGGTCGGACTCTTTCGGGCCAAACCATCGAGGCGTTTTGGAACTCCATTCAGCATACGCGGCCCTTCGCTGTTGGGGTCAATTGCGCTTTGGGCGCCAAAGATATGCGTCCCTACATCAAGGAACTAGCGCGTCTCAGTGACTGCTTCATTCACTGCTATCCCAATGCGGGACTGCCAGATCCCTTGAGTGCCACCGGCTATAATGAGCTGCCGCAAGACACGGCTGGTCAGCTGGAGGAATTTGCTGAAGAAGCCCTGCTCAATATGGCCGGAGGCTGCTGTGGCACCACACCAGCACACATTCGCGAAATCGTGCGCCGTCTCAGTAAGTATCCGCCGCGTGAGGTGCCAACTCTCGTTAAAAAAACCCGCCTATCGGGCTTGGAACCCCTGACCATCGAGGCCCGAGAATCCCCCTTTATCATCATTGGGGAGCGCACCAATGTCACCGGCTCNNGCCCGCCAGCAAGTGGAAAACGGCGCCAATATTATCGATATCAACTTTGATGAAGGCCTACTGGATAGCGTGGCCTGTATGCGGCACTTCTTAAATCTCATCGCAACCGAGCCCGCCATCGCTCGTGTGCCGATCATGATCGACAGTTCGAAATGGGAAGTTCTCGAAGCAGGCATGCAATGTCTGCAAGGCAAAGGCATTGTAAATTCCCTCTCGCTTAAAGAGGGTGAAGAGGCCTTTTTAGAAAAAGCCGCACTTGTCAAAAAATACGGCTGTGCCCTGGTGGTAATGGCCTTTGATGAAGAAGGGCAAGCTGCTGGACGAGACGATAAGCTACGGATTTGTCGACGGGCCTACGCCCTGCTGACCGAAAAATTGGCTTTCGATCCCTGCGACATCATCTTCGATCCCAATGTCCTGACCGTCGGCACCGGCATTGCCGAACACAACAACTATGCGCTCGACTTTCTTGAGGCTGTCACCGCCATCAAAACTGCGTGCCCCTATGCTCTCTGCAGTGGTGGCATTAGTAACGTCTCCTTTTCCTTTCGTGGACAAAACCAGGTGCGTGAGGCTATGCACACGTCTTTTCTTTTTCATGGCATCCGACGTGGCCTGAATATGGGCATCGTCAACGCTGGTATGATCGAAGTTTACGAAAGCGTCGAGCCGACCCTTTTGGCGCTGGTCGAGGCCGTTCTCTTTAATCAAAGTCCTGACGCTACCGAAGCTTTGATTAAATTCGCCCAAACTCTCAGTCAAGATCCAGCTGCGAAGGAAAAAAAGAAAGATGAGTGGCGTGGCAAGACCGTAGCTGAGCGCATTGCCTATGCTCTCGTCCACGGTCTCGATGACTTTATCGTTGCCGATACCGAAGAAGCTCGGCTTCTCTTCCGCCGACCTCTCGAAGTTATTGAAGGCCCTTTGATGGACGGGATGCGCGAGGTCGGCGACCTGTTTGGCGCTGGAAAAATGTTCCTGCCGCAAGTGGTAAAAAGCGCACGCGTGATGAAACATGCGGTCGCTCACCTGCAACCCTTTATGGAACAAGATCGAGCGGAAAGCCCAACACGCGGGACTATACTCCTCGCAACGGTCAAAGGTGATGTGCACGACATTGGCAAAAACATCGTCGGAGTGGTGCTCGCCTGCAACAGCTATAAGGTCGTAGACCTCGGTGTTATGGTCTCCTGTGACAAAATTCTCAGCACCGCTAAAGAGATCGATGCCCAAGTGATTGGTCTCAGTGGCCTCATTACACCCTCTCTGGTCGAAATGATCTACAACGCTAAGGAGATGGAAAAACTCGGCCTGAGCCTGCCTCTGCTTATCGGGGGCGCCACCACCAGTGCCTTACACACCGCTATAAAAATTGCCCCCCATTACTCGCATGCCGTCTGTTATGTCGAAGACGCTTCCCGCGTCGTCGGAGTTTGTAATGGGCTCATGAATCCTGAGAATTACGTAGAATACAAACGCAAATTGACCCTCGAACAAGAACGCCTGCGCAAACGCGGGACCAGGCAGGAATCGCTCTCCGATTATTGGACCTACGCAGAAGCCGTCGCGAAACGCAGCGTTTTACCAGCGGTCCAAGAACCGCGACCGTCCTTTTTAGGCATCAAAGAACTCTCGGAAATTTCTCTCGAAGAAATCGCTTCGTTTATCGATTGGGCACCGTTCTTTTGGTCCTGGGGTATCAAAGGTATCTATCCGAAGATCTTTGAATCCCCCAAATGGGGTGAGCAAGCTAAAGAGCTTTTTGCCGAAGCCCAAAAATTAATGAAAGAAATCTTAGAGAGGAAGCGCTTTGTACCCAAAGGCATCGTTGGCCTCTGGCCAGCCTACTCCGAAGGCGAGGATGTCGTGGTCCTGGACCCTGAAGATTCCACGCCGCTCATCCGCTTTTCCTTTCTGCGTCAGCAACACAAAAATACCGATAACAACGTCAGTTTTTGTCTCTCTGATTTTATTCAACCCCGTACGGCTATCGCAGACTATATCGGAGCTTTTGCCGTAGCGATGGGTCCGGAAGTCGGTGAGTGGGCAGATTTCTACACCAAGAAAAATGACGACTACACAGCCATCATGATCAAAGCCTTAGGCGATCGTATGGCCGAAGCTTTTGCCGAATGCCTGCATAAGCAAGTTCGTGATGAATGGGGCTACGGTTGCGACGAGCACCTCACCCAGGCCGAGATTATCCAGGAAAAATATCGCGGCATACGGCCGGCGCCNNCGCTCCCGGTTACCCAGCCTGTCCAGACCATACCGAGAAGCAAAAAATCTGGGAGCTCATGAATGTTGAAAAACGCACCGGCATCCAGCTTACCGAGTCCTTTGCGATGAACCCACCCAGTGCGGTGTCCGGCTACTACTTCTCTCACCCCGAAGCACACTATTTTCGCGTGGGAAAAATTTTGAAAGACCAGGTCCTAAGCTATGCCGCTCGCAAGAGCATGCCCGTCGCAGAGATCGAGAAATGGTTAGCACCCAACCTGGCCTATAGTCCTGAAGGTGGCTCGAGTGTTTAAATAAAAGCAGGAGGAGATTTATGGGACAGGTTATCGTAAGGCGCTCCCCTAAGCGTCACTATTTTCGTAACAAAACAACTTTGCTCGGCAGTTTATTGCTCGGTCTGGGTGTCGCGATCGGTGGGGTCTCTATCGGGCGTTCCTTGCAGCGCTTCCGCAATCGTGACCTCACGGTAACGGTCAAAGGTCTATCTGAAAAAGTCGTCAAGTCTGACCTCGTGGTGTGGACTCTCATGTTTAAAAATACGGGCAGCGACCTTGCCAAACTCGAGCAAAAAACGCTCCATGATAAAAATGCTGTCGTCGAATTTTTGAAAACTAATGGCTTTAACGCGGAAGAAATCGAAGATGGACCGATCAACGTGTTCGATAAAAATTCCAGAGAATGGAATGACCCTGCCAAAGATACGACAGGTCACTTGATCCTGACCGGCATCGTCACTTTACGTTCGCGCAATGTGGATGCCGTGCGAGCGACAGCTGCAAGAATTGGGGATCTGATTCGAAGCAGCGTTATTATTTCAGGCGAACCCATCTATCACTTCACTAAGTTTCTCGATTTGAAACAATCCATGTTACCCGAGGCCACGCGGAATGCCCTCCAAGCCGCGACCGATCTTATTGCACCCACCAAAGCTAAGTTGAAAGGTATACGTCAAGCCCAGCAGGGAATGTTTACCATTCGCGCCAAGGATGCCTATAGTGATGAAAATTCTATAAACGAGCAGGCTAGCATTGAAAAACGCATACGTGTGGTCATGACCGTTACGTTCAATCTTGAAAACTGAAAATCTTGTCCGAAAGCACAAGTTTAATTAGAACGATATCCGAGTTCTTTTTCCAACTCGTCTTTGGGCGGCGGGCGCGAGGCGGCTCCTAACTAATGTAAACGTTTGTGAAATGAAACCAAAAATTGGAATTGTAAACGTTACGATTTCTCTCAAAGCGGCACTGAAATCCATGACTCATCTCTTCCCACGGCATTTTCCCCTTAACGATACGCCAGAAACTATCGCGTCGACAGCGTAGCATTTCATGTCGGCACCGATTGGGATCAGCGGCATAGTACTTGGAGAGAAGAGCGTCACCGTCGAACAGTGTCGTCCTGACTGACGACGCACGAAAGTCAACAAGCAAACCGTTGCCTGCAGGTTTAAAATCATCCTCAGTAATGACAAGGTAGAGGAGCAGATTATCTTTAAACTGACTGTCGCGAAAGTAAGCCGCGACTTCATCTAAATCGAATTTTTCAGCTTTCTCTTTAAGATCGTCGATGTAAGNNTGTATAAAGATAATTTCTATCTTTGCTATGCGTTCGATCTTTCCTTTATCAAAGACAACGGTATCATGGATCAACGGATCCACAGTTTCCACGTCGGAAAATATCCTAGATACAAAATTGTTAATGTCTTTGCTCGACATCTTTAAATTGTATTCTTTAATAAAAACGTCACGGGAAGCTTGCTCTGAATTAAATCCCGCATAAGGAAAGAAGAGCTTGGGGACGCAGGCTTCTATGTACATCTTT
>PLEQ01000499.1 GCA_003136475.1 Deltaproteobacteria bacterium | reverse complement strand
AAAACATATTTGTCATCCAAGGCTTTTGTAAAAATTAGCGACAATGATCCTACGACAGCTGAGAAAATTAAGGAGAGTTGGAAAACACTGGTTACTAGCGGGCAGACAAAACTGAAATCACGAATGGCCTTTTCGGCATCGCATGACTCTGGGGTAGAAGTTGAAATCGAACAAGAGCAAGAACAGGAACAGGAGCAAGAACAGGAGCACAGTATTTTAGAAAGAGATGAAATCTCGCAAATGATAGCACGGATATCGTTTAAATTTAATAATATCGTTCCAAATCTAGATTCACCTCTCAAGATGGAGGAACTTTCAACCCATCCGCATCCGTTTTTTCAACTGAATGAGGGCATCGCAAAAGCTTATGTTCCCATTTTGAGTTCGGATCCTACGGATAAGACCAAAATAGCAAAGCTTTTTGATGCAAACATTAAAATCAGTCTCAATATTGCGCCTATACACATTGATAGAGTGCGGCTTTGGGGCTTTAATCAAAGGGAAGTCGATGAAGTTATTGTGAGATTTGAGGATGAAGAAAGAAAAGTCAAGGACGTCACTATGGTGGACCTCTCGGAGATTGATGTTTGGCGATTTGAACAGCTAAGAAACGGGATAAAAATCTATTCGCTAGGGCAGAGTCAATTTATAGCCCATCCTTCCTCAAAGGAGGAAATTTTAGGAAAGTTGGATAACAAACAAGAATTTTACAGAGCCATTGTTCAATGCAAATTTTTTGCTGGTTTTTTAAACTACGAAGAGGACGAAAAACCAGCTTTGAAGGCATGGTTGAAAGAGCTTATGGACTCGGGATGGACAGTGAATGAACTGAGAGACTTTTTCAAGAAACATATTCTTTATTACAAGGTAAAAAGCCGACAGCATTTCAATGAAAGTGATATTTTCGCAGTTTTTAAAGAAATAGAAGGTGAGCTTAGACCTCATTAGCTTCTCTGGCATGAGTGGCCTTGGCTTTTTTCTTTCGGCTAAAAAACTGCCCCAGATAGATGCGATCGATTTTTATGTTATGTCGACAGTCGACGGGAAAGTCTTGGTGGAGGAAAAATGTCGCAATGGCGCGGGTGTGGGGATGGGCTTTGGCGAGTAGGAGGAGTTCACTGTTAAATTTTGTAAGCTCCTGGCCTGGCAGTTCAGCCTTGCGGTCTTTACGCTCCAGGACAATAGCGGGCCTAATGGCATCGGCAATTTGGTAGGCGATTAGGGCGGATCGCCTGACCTGGGGGTGTTGGTTAAAAATGGCTTCGCAATTGATGGAATAAAAGATTTGTCCGTCACTCACGACTTGGTGCACTTTACGCCCACAAAACCAGATAAATCCTTCGTTATCTTTGTAGGCTAAGTCACCCATGCGATGCCAGATGCGTTGCCCATCGTTGATTTTCGAACGTAGGGTTTCTTCCCGATGCGCAAAATACTCCCGTGTTACTTGCTCACCACTGACAATGAGTTCACCGACTTCATTGGGTGCAAGTTCCTTAGCCTCGTCATATTTAGCAATGACTTCGAAACTTGTCTTGATGATGCGAGCTTCGGTCGTGGGCACAACTTTTCCAATGCAGGTCCCTTCCCCACGGCGTGAACGTTCGCCAAAGTTTGCCAGGATGCTGCGTCCGGATATCCAGGACACGGGCAGCGATTCCGTTGCTCCGTAGGGTGTATAGGTTGTGCCGTTCGGCAAGATGCTTTGCATTTTTTCATGCAGTTGCAGAGCGATGGGAGCTCCAAACATCATGATGCCTCTTAGGCTTGGTAGTTGAATTTTCTTCTCTACACAAAAATCAGCAAGGCGTTGCCAGATGGCGGGTGAGCCCGAAGCTAAAGTGGTTCCGTGGTCTTGAATGTGTCTGAGCAGCAGTTGCGGGTCTGCAGTTGCGGGTTTGCCAGCATCGAGCCACGGAATGACACTTGTCATGCCCATGGCGATGGCAAACAGTGAGAAGAGAGGGAAGCAGGAGAGATCTATGTCATGCCCCGTTCGTGGAAGAATTTCTTTCAAGAGTTTAACTTGATGGTAGAACATGCGATGCGTATAAATCACCCCTTTGGGAATGCCTGTTGCGCCAGACGTATACACAATAGCGGCGGGAGCATGTTCATCGACATCTATATAAACTGAGCGAGGGCTTTGCGAAGCGTCTCGGATAATCATGTGTTGGAGGCTCAGACGCGAGGTGAAGAAAGAGGGACCTTGGGTGGTGATGGAAATGCGGATCGATGCAAAAGCCTTCGGAAAAAACCGACGCATGTAGTGAACCATCGGTTCAGCGATAAGGACTTCCGGTTGCACTTTGCTAATTGCCGCTAGCAGGTTCTTGCGTCCGACGCCCGGATCGATCAAGATCGGCACAGCGCCCAAACTGAAGAGTGAAAAGACGACCAAAGGAAAATCGATGGACGGCTTGACGAAGAGTAGAGTACGGGTCCCTGCCTTAACTCCAAGTTTGCTTAAGCGCTGAGAAAGCACCTGGGAATGGTGAACGAACTGTTCAAAGGTGTAGTGGGTATAGGCAATGCGGTCACATTTATCATAGCTAAGGGGGGCGATAATGGCTTTTCTATAGGGAAATTTTCGGGCATTCTGGAAAATCAGTTGCGTTATATTCATTCGACCACCGATTTGTTAGCAGATTTCAGCAAAAATTTTCGGATCTCATTCACAGCAGCGGCAGGTTCATCTTCCAAAACGTAGTGGCCGGCATTTGGAAAGAGTACCGTGTGAGCATGCGGATAGATCTGCTGCCAGCGTTTTAAGAAACCTAAATGAAAACAAAAATCTTTAGCCCCCCACAGCAGCAAGGTGGGAACTTGCAAAGTCGCTAATTCTTCTTCAATCTGCCTTAAAGTTTTATAGCTGGGATGCTGAGTGTCGGTGGGAATGTCTTTGACAAAACCAGCGATAGCAATGCGGCTTCTATAATCGTGATAGGGCGCAAGATAGGCGCGTTTGACGGCAGCCGGCAGACCTTTGGCACTCGTCATGTAAAGAGCGGCCAGACAGAATAAATTCGCTCTGCGGATTAGAAAATCNNCAATACGTTTGGGTACATCTTTTGAATAGAAGGCTGCTGTGTTGAGGAGAATGATCTGACGAATCTTTGGTATCATTTGCAAGGCGGCACCTAAACCGATGGCACCACCCCAGTCATGGACCACGAGAGTGATCTTCTGCAGCTTGAGAGTTTCAATCAGCAGCAAGATGTTGCGAATATGATCGGCCAGTTGATAAGAAAAATTTTGGGGTCGACCCGATAAGCCGCAACCCAGATGATCGGGAACAATCACGCGGTGTGTGGAACGGAAACTACTCACGAGTTCACGAAAATAAAACGACCATGTTGGGTTGCCATGCAGACACAAGATGGGCTCACCTTGGCCTTCGTCAAGATAGTGCAGGAGCTTCTCGTTTTTTTCCGGATGAGGACTTTCCAAAAAGTGAGAGCGAAAAGGGTACAGCTTTTGTAACTCAGGATGAACTACCATTGGATCCCCAACATCACTGCGTTTAAACCGGAGCCTATCCCCAGCAGAGCGATTTTGTCGCCACTGCGCAGGTCTTTTTCCTCTTCGGCGAGTGCTAAAGATAAGAGAGCGGCCACGGAACCTGTATTGCCAAAGAGTATGCAGTCTTGTCGGCCTTTACGAGGGTCCATGTTCAACTCTTGAAACACTTTTTCGTAATGCACCTGACTGACTTGGTGCGTGAAAATTTTATGAAAATCTTGTGCAGGCCAGGGGAGTTCGGAGCTGAAAAGTTCCCAAGTCTGTTTGGCAAGGGCGACGCCCTCTTTCATCAATTGAATGGAGTCCGTTTTCATCAAAGGACTGTGATAGTCCCCGCGGCCCTGGCAAAGACCGTGATGGGCACTGGCGACTTGCGACATTGCGCTCACAAGAAGATGCTTTTCCGTGGAGAGCTGGCGGTGAGTGAGTAGCATGGCAACGGCACCGGAGCCGAGGGTAAGACTTGCCAGAGAATTGCGAAAATTTTCTTCAGAGGGGTTTTGGCTAAGATAACTGANNGTCCGGAAACGACAAGTGCGTTGCGAATTTGGCCGGCCTCAATCATTTGTCCACTTAAAACCATGCCATTCAAAAAACCGACGCAAGCGTTGGAAATATCCAATGTCATGCAATGAGGGGGAAGTTTAAGATGGTGGTGAACAAGATGAGCGCTCGCTGGTTCAATAAAATCTCGGCAAACACCCGTGTAGAGGAGTAAGTCGATATCCTGGGGTTTTCTTGCAGCGCGCTGTAAGGCTCTTTCCCCGGCTCGCGCTGCGAGACTCGATGGAGCAAGGTCAGAGGGCCAGAGGCGTCGTTCTTTGACTCCGGTTAGTTTTTCAAGAGTGCCCGTTGGAATTTTCAGTGCTTGGTAGCTAGGTGCGAGATAGCGTTCGAGGTCGGAGCTGCTGACTATGCTTTCAGGAAGCAGGTAAGAAACCGCTTCTATACAAACGTCCTTGAACAGCATGAGTTCCTTCCTGTTGGCCTGCGAAGAGCACGAGCGTGAGTCTGAGAGCTAGCTTTTCTATCCGCGTCTACGGTTAACACGATTTTCTTTTCGAGGCGCATTTGCTAAAACAATATCTAATTATCAGCGACAGGCACTAAAAGGAAGGCCGGACAGTATGGATCGTAATTTTGCGTTGGAATTTGTGCGAGTCAGCGAAGCAGCAGCACTTGCTGCCTCACGTTATATGGGCCGCGGTGATGAAAATGCTGCAGATCATGCCGCCGTGGAAGCGATGCGACGTGCCTTCGATAGTATCCATTTTGCAGGTACTGTAAAGATTGGGGAAGGCGAGCGTGATGAAGCACCCATGCTCTATATTGGAGAACGGGTTGGGAGCCGCAAAGAAGGGGCGCCGCTTCTCGATCTTGCTGTGGATCCTCTGGAAGGCACCACTATTACCGCTAAAGGGGGAGCCAACGCCCTATCCGTTATCGCTATTGCGGAAGAAGGTAAGTTTCTTCATGCGCCAGATACTTACATGAATAAAATTGCGGTTGGCCCTGATGCCCGCGATGCCATTGCTCTCGAAGCCAGTCCTACAGAAAATCTGCGCAATATCGCTCGTGCCAAAAAATGTGAGGTTTCAGATCTTACGGTGGTGGTCATGGATCGGCCGCGCCATGAAGAACTTATCCGCGAAATTCGCCTCGCAGGCGCGAGGATTTGGATGATCAGCGATGGGGATGTGCAAGCAGCGCTCGCAACGGCTATGCCAGGCACCGGTGTCGATGTACTGATGGGCATCGGTGGTGCTCCGGAAGGGGTCATCGCCGCAGCAGCCTTGCGTTGTATAGGAGGTAATTTCCAAGGCCAGCTTTGCTTTCGCAATGAAAACGAAAAGGTGCGAGCTCGCGATATGGGCATCCGTGATTTCAATAGAATATACAAAATCGATGAACTCGCTGCTGGTCACGTCATGTTTTGTGCCACAGGGGTGACAGATGGTTCTATGCTCCGAGGTGTGAAATATTTCGGTGGCGGAGCCAGGACTCATTCGTTAGTTATGCGTTCGGAAACCGGTACGGTGCGTTTTATTGAAGCCCATCATGATCTGCGTCGAAAGCCCATTCAGTGAATGTGAAGCCTCAGCCCGGCCGGGAGCTCTTGATCGATAGTCAAGGGCTTAAGAAAACTGACGATTTCTTGGTAGCGGCGGATCATGGATTTGTAACGATAATGGACCTGAGCTTTACGATATCCGTCGAATTTTCGAGTCAGCGGCTTAGCTAGGTTTTCGGCAAGGAGGATTTTATATTCCTCAAGTTTGGCTGCTGCAAGGGTATAGGCGTTGTAGCCGGATTTTTCTTTAGTCTCCACATTGGCACCTCTCTCTACCAGAGGCTTGACGGTCTTGGTATAAGCATTGTCTGCCGCAAAAATGAGGATGGTACAGAGGGAGTTTCTATCGTGAGCATTAACACTGGCGCCAGCCGCTAATGCGGCATCAATTTTTTGAAAATGTCAGGCGACCAAAGTTCTAAACTCTGAAATTGCCTTTCTTGGGCGCATTTCCAGAAGCGGTGTAATATTTGAGGTTCTGTAAGTCATCGAAAATGCACTTACCAACGCTGGCCTTTTTCGCAATCTCCTCTTGAACACAGGAGGCGGGGATCTGGAAGTGCTGAATCAGCAATATAATCTTTTCAACGTCATAGTAATACATTTCAAGCATATTGTAGATGTGAGCACGTTCCTGCTCGTCGATTTTTGATACTTTTTCGGAATTATGGAGCTCGATCGCCAATTCTATTTTTTCCAAAAGCTCATTGATTTTGAAGGGTTTTTGTAGAACATTATAAACGCCAGCTTGAAAGGCTTCCGAGGTCATTTTGTCTTCTAAATTGCCGGTGATCAATAGGAAGGGGATGTCGTAGTGTTTCTTGGAAAATTCACTGACCAATTTGATGCCGTCGAGGTAGGGCATTGAGA
>PLEQ01000383.1 GCA_003136475.1 Deltaproteobacteria bacterium | reverse complement strand
CAAGATGGTCGGGAATCCCAAAGCCTTCGACGAGGTAGGAAATAAACGGGCAGAGATCGGCGCAGAGTTTACTGATTTGGCGATCGAGATCTTTGGCTTGTGAGCGCGCAAGGATGCCCTCATAGAGAAAAAACCCTAAGTCATCTTTAATACCTTGCAGTGCGTAAAGGTAAGCGAGTTTTTCGATAACGGGATCGTCGAGATCCTGCTGCTCCAGCAGCTCGTAAAATGTCTTTAGTATAAAGCGTTCGCCAAAAGCTCGGGCGAGGGCTTGGACGGTGTTGGATTCGTGCACCATCCAAGTTTTAAAAACTTTTTCCTTACCCGACCAATTGGCTTTTTGCATGCGCAGAGCAAGACTTGCTTTGAGGATATCTTCGCGGCGCTCGTAGAGATTTAAGCAGTCTTTTACACATTCCATTTTGGCCCTCTGAAACGGGAAGAGTGTGGAACCTTGCAGTTTCAGCAAGTCGAGTGCCGAAATCTCGGAGAGTAAGTCCTTAGCAAGTTTCTGCATGAGCACAGCATTGTCACANNCCTTGACCACCACAACGTTCCCGACAAATACGGATGGTATTTTCAGCATGCCAGGTGATCAGAGCTTTGATCGCACAACTTTGCAAGATCTGCTCTGGACTGGTCTCATGAAAGGAATATTCATTCTTCACCTGATTCAAAGCAAAGGCTAAGGCATAGGTACGCGCCAGCAGAGGCATAATGGCATTGCGTTGCAGTTGAAAATTGATCAGCGGCCAGCTGCTGAGCCCTTCGGTACCCAAAGCTTTGCGCTTTTGACTGTAACGCAGAGTAATCAGTAGGGCCATCTTGGTTGTGCTTAAAGACATCGCAGCCATACACAATCTGCCGCTTAGCAGTTGATCGGTCATTGTTAGAAAGCGGTTACGTTTGCCACTGATCGGAGAGTGGTAGTGACCATGCTCGTCGATAGCCGCAGAATCGGACAACAAATGATCTTTGGGAATTTTGACATTTTCAAACCACAAGCGTGCCGTGTCTACCCCATTGAGGCCTAATTTCGTACCCATATCCTGAATGATAACACCTGGCACAGGGCTCAGATCGTCTTCGCGAATGCGCACGAGGAACGCATGCACACCATACGATTGCGTATCGATGCGAAGTTGGGCAAAGACGATGGCCCACTGCGCATGACAATAGCCATTCGTAACCCAGTATTTTTGCGAAAGCGTCGTTGGCGTATGAATATGAAAGCACTGCTCGTGTGTATTGTAGACAGCTTCGCACTGCATCTCTAAGGCATTGTTGCCGTAGCCAAGCTCCGTCAGCGCAAAACAGCCGACGGCTTCGAGTTTATTCGCTTTATCGATCAAGCTCTGCCAACGGGTACGCTCAGCAAATTTGAGCAAGGTTCCGCCAAACAAATTGCTTTGAACGGTGAGCTTGGTTGCCAAGGAGCCATCGACAAGGGCGCAGACTTCATGCAGAGCAAAAATCCGTCGCGGGTCTTTTTCGAAATCATAAAGGTCGACAAGACCCGATTGAAATAGTTTGCGCAGACGCTTGAAGGTCAGTTCCCGCTGCTCTTTGAGAGAAAGATCCATCCGTGGCGCAAAGAGCGGATCTGAAAACAGCAGCTTCAGCTTTTCTCTATAGTCGTGATTGTCATTTTCGAGGATATTTTTAAGTTTTTTTAACTTCACAGTGCTCCTCTCTCGGCCAATAGAATGTGCTAGCTCTCATTCTATGAGACCTTAAGGTGATGTCAGCAAGGGAAATACGATTTTGCGCACGGCTCAAGTGGCCCTAGGCGGGCTGCTAGCGGCGTGCTTTATAAAGTAAGCACTGCTGGCGGAGCCACCCGCTCAGCGAAATCTGATCTTTCTCCCTTAAGTTCCAAGCCAGTATGCTCGCAAGCGCGAGACAGATCGGGATGACCGCGAGTGCCGCGCGAAAAGCCGCTAAGGGGTAGCCTTCGAAAGTATGGGCGGATTCGCCGCTATAGGCGACGAGAAGGCAAGCAATCAAGGGCTGCAGTAGCGGGCCACCCGACATAGTGATCATATTCGTCNNACAAAAGGCAGTTGATAAACCGCGGCGATCAGACCCACGCCAACCATGAGAAGGTAAGAAGTGACAAGCGAGCCCTGGGGGCCGTACAGCACCACTAAGATGCCGAGCATTGTGCCCACAGCACCCGCCACCATCAAAGACGAGCAACGGATAAATCCCGAAAACCATCCGACGATAGGGCTAGAGATAGCGACACCGATGAAGACCATCGACACCACCGAACTTGCCCGAATGAGATCGAATTGTGCCGCGTTCATAAAAAAGGGAATAGCCCAGAGACCCGCAAAAACAGTTATCACAGAAAACAAAGCGAGCGAATAGAGCCCACCCAGCCAAATTAGCTTGGAGCGCAAGATGATCTGAAGCGATTGCCGAAAGGGTACTGCATTGTCGGCTCTTAGAATTTTTTCGGGCTTTGCAAAGAGGAACATTGCTATAGCAAGCAGCAGAGCCACGCCTGCGCAAACTTGCATCGCAAAGCGCCAATCATAAGCGATCACAAGACGGGAGACCAACGCATTGGTACCCGCAACCCCACACATCGCAAGGCATTCCGACAGCCCAACGAGCAAGGCAAAATATTGTGGCGCAAACCATCGCCCGATGCCAAACACCAAACCGATAAAGCCGAAGGCGCTACCGAGTCCCATCAGGATTCGGGCACATATGGCAAAAGTTACAGAGGGGGACAGCGCAAAAGCCAAACATGCCAACGCAATCACTAAGAGAGCAGCAGACGCTACCCAACGCACACCAAAGCGATCAAAAATAAATCCTACCGGTATTTGAATCAGAATATAGGAATAGTAAAAACTCGATGAGAGCAAACTCAGAGATTTTGCGTCTAAGGGAAAGCTCTGCTTCAAGCTATCCGCTAGAATGCCAATAATGCCTTGGAGAGCAAATTGAAACACGCAGAATAAAGTTAATAGAATCCACCCGAGCCAGTGACCCTGAAGAAAGCGGAGGGGTTGCAAACGCATCTTAAAGGAATACATAATGTTTGCAGCAGATTAAGGCGAGCCGTGGGTAGGCCAGTCGCTAAAGGGGAAAGGTTTGTCGTCAGTGTTATATGATAGAAAGAGATAGATCTGGTAAGAATAGTAACTCAATGACTTTGGAAAATGAAGAAGATTGGTATTGGTCTGATCCGAGATCAAGACGATAATAAATTGCAGAATGATCACACCAAGAAACAGCAGTTTCAGCAACCAGAGTACAATAAGAAAGAGCGCCATGTAGAGGGCACGGACCCATTTTGTTTTTTGCTGCATGCGTTCAAGGAGTTCATTGCTATCCACAAAAGCTCCCGAGTTTAGTCGATGGTTTATCTCTAGACTTTATCACGGTCAGGTCTTTTCGTCATCCCTGGCCCATCGGCAAAGGCCTAGCCTTGTTTAGGCTGGACTGCCATAATAGGACGCTTGGAATGGCGAGTGCGGTGCGATTGAAAGGCTTGAGATGAAAAATGTGGCGGTTTACTATCGGGTGTCGACAGATAAGCAGGATATTGCAAGCCAGCAAACAGCGATCGAGACTTGGCTAGCCCATCTTCATCCTGACAAAATACCGAAGAGTATTTCTTATTTTACGGACGAAGGAATTTCGGGCAAGACCGACAACCGTCCGGCTTTTAAAGAAATGATCGATGCAGCCTATGCCGGCAAGATCGATACCATCATCGTCTATCGCCTCGATCGCTTTAGCCGTAATGCAACGTCCGCAATCCGTATGTTGCTCAATTTGGACGAGTTCGGCGTCGCTTTTATTTCAGTCACACAACCCGTGTTGAATCTGAGTCACGAAAACCCGTTTCGGCGCACGATGCTTGCAGCCTTTGCCGAAATTGCTGAGCTGGAAAGAGAAACGATTGTCGCTCGCGTGCGTGCCGGCTTAGATGCGGCCCGTAAAAGAGGTGTGGCACTCGGCCCACCTCGGAAAATCAACGATCAAATGCGTGACGAAGCTCAGCGCCTACGTGGTGCCGGGCAGACGATGCGTGAGATCGCGGGGATATTGAAAATCAGTGTGGGTTCCGTTGCAAAACTTCTCCAAAATGAGCTTGCCAGTTCCGTGGAGCCAGGTCTTTGAGCGTAGCTACGGAGGGGCCCTGTCTCAGGCAATTAGTACCTATTCGATAGGTCTACAAACAACTCTTCCAGATCACTGCCAAGATAGAGAGCTTTGGAGTTGTCGCGCGTTGATAGAATGTTTCGCTGAAAGACGTCCAACATATAAATCAAATTCGGACGTACCGCTCAAACATACATCACT
>PLEQ01000110.1 GCA_003136475.1 Deltaproteobacteria bacterium | reverse complement strand
GACCACGAATGATTTCTGAAATTGCTAGAACAGGAGGCCCGTCTGATGGCTAGTATAAAGCCCATTTCGCCACCCATAAAGTCTAAAAATCCGATAAGACTAAGCTCTACAGCCGAACCCTGCTGAGCCTAAGAATTGTTGGAAAATAGGCGTCTTGGCTCCCAGCCGAAGGCGGGNNGCAAATCCGCGGTGACAGTTCGCCCGCTTAAAGGTGAATACGCGGATTTGATCAATACGTGTTATTTCAATCCCGCTAAGGGGACAGAGACACTCTATAGTATTGCTTTGGATCTCGATGCGCACCGTGCGGACGAGAGGTGGAAGACTAAGGCAGGCATTCTCCACTGGCCAAGAATCAAAAAATGGCTCAGCGAAAATCACCCTGAAATCTTCAGATATGTCTTTGCAGTTGTGCGCTCGACAAGCGGAAAGGGTTTAGCGCTTTATATTGCAATACGTCCTTTGGAACTGATCTGCGCAACTAAAAAAGCACAGTTCGCCGCAAAAACGTTGCAAGAGAAACTCCTCTTACTGTTTAACAACAGCGGGCTTGGTGCCGACCCGAGCGCAATCGGCCTGAAGCGAGACTTTTGCAACTGGCTCAATCCCGCAAAGCTTGTCTATGACAATGTTCCGGTACTGCGGGCCGTTCAAGCAAACAGTACACCTGTTGTAAAGAATCTACTCGCCTACCTCAAGCCGCTTGGGCTTGCGAACTATGTCAAAAAATCCGAACGCGACGGTCTTCTGCACCCCGATCTTCGTGCCGAGAGAAAGCTCTCAAAGCTGTACCTTCATCTTTACGACGCCTGGTTAGACGGCGAAAAATCTGTTCAGCTCTCAGTTGCGAAAATTCAAAATCTATCTGGGCTAAGCAGACCGTTTGTTGAAAAATTTCTGAAGAACCCTACCGACTGGCTTCAAGCTGATTACCTGGGTCGGTGCGAGGGCTGGCGATTAACCGTTCGTCTTGACACAACGTTAACGTGCAGGTCATCGGATCTCGGTAGTGGCTTAGTCGCAATCGATTTGGAGGGCAAGCTTTCCCAACCGGAACTCGTTGAAGATGGCCAACGCAATTTCTGGATCACTAAAGCCTGTCTGCTCCTAAAACACAACGGAACAACTGAAAGTACCGCCTTAGAACTGATCAAAGAACACGTTTCTTGCATTCCCGGTGCCGAATCATCGGTCAATTGTAAGGGCGCTGCCAAGATTCTGGCTTCAATCTATTCCAATCATCAAGATCTCTTCGGCGTGAACCCTGGGTGTGCGCCTGTGTGGCTCTTCATGACGAACACGACTGCATCCGATGATGTTGCAGACCATCCTCGTCCAATTCCTTCACCGCCCAAAACACAGGGAACGTTCAAAATAAGAACATCAATGCAAATAACTTTAGAGAAGGGGGGGAACCCCCCTGTGCTTTTGCGCAGGAAGGTTTCTCGTGATCAGTGCTTTGTCTTTGGTGGTAACTACTACTCTCTACCGAAGTTCTTCGTCGGCAAAGAGGTCCTGGTGTTCCCTTGGGAAGGAAAGATCAGAGTATACGAAGGGGACGCTCGCACCCACATACACACGCACGCTATTGCCTCAGGCCGCAAAGGTCAGTATCAGACCGAGCCAAAGCACTTCGAGTCTATTGGGTTGCTAGAAAAGCAATATCTCGGCGGCCAAGTGAACCGCTTTGCTGCCGAAGGGACTGCCATTGGTGAGTTTGCTAGACGACTGGTCTCCCGCTGCGGCCTCTTCTCAATTCGCAGACTCTGGCAATTGCACGGAATAGTCAAAACCTATGGTGCCGACGTTGTGAACGATTCGACACCTTACGCTCAAACACTTAGCGATCTCAAAAAAAATATAAAAATCAAAACAGGAGGCTATCATGGCACACGATCGCAGCGCGTATCATAAGCAGTACTATTTNNAGGATAGGTTGAAACAAAAGCGTAATTCACAGGCCGAAAATCTTGTTGGCCTTTTTGATTACGTTGAAAAAGTTGAAATTCGTCTCGACGATTCCAAGACTGTTGAAGGACCTGGCTGTTCAACCGTCTTAGAGTCCTCGACGTTGAAACCCCCAGGTCTCAACTTGTGGACTGTGATCGCAGTGGTCTGTTTCATTGCTGCCAACACCTTCTTCCTCGTTCATGAACAGACAACCTTCTTCCTGTTAAAAAACTACGACATTAAGCAGGCCGCATTCTTCGCCATTCTCATCGNATTTGCGTTGCTGCTCCTCAGCTTTTTATCAGGTTACGTTCCTGGGTTGCTGATGAAAGGCATCTTCTACTCGTTGCTAATCGCAAGCGTAGGTGTCAGCGCCCTGATCGTAACCAGCTCGGTGAAAAAACGTAGTCTCAAGGAATCAGAATCATCTGAGCAGGTTCAGGATGTCAGGAGGCAAATTGAGGTTTTAGAGCGCAAAGAAGCTCTGGCGGTGGCAAACATGGAAGCAATAGATGCCAGACGCTATCCAACAAAGAGGGCGCAGTTATCGGAACAACTGCAGAAGGGAGTGTCATCGGAACTCGCTTTAAAACGAAGAGAGCTGGCTGGTTCTGCCACTGTTGGTCTTGTTGAAGGAGAAACGTCGATCATGGTATATCTAAGGATTTTGGCTATCGCTTGGAACGTGGCTCTTATACATTCCCTCGTACGTTTGAAACGATTCTGAGTTAACTAGAACCAGTATTCCACTAGCAAATGCAAATATTTTTTTGCGCCCAAAATGTATGCGATCTTTTAATTGATAAACCTCTTAGCAAGATTTCTAGCTAATTTAAAACTGCAACCATGAAACTTCAAGGAATGGC
>PLEQ01000159.1 GCA_003136475.1 Deltaproteobacteria bacterium | reverse complement strand
ATTCCTCGCTTAGAATCAGCTCCAATCCACTTTCCGTACTTCGAGATTGGTACGTCGAGGGACGAAGTCGTAGCGGCCGGCGGTGGCTTCTGCGAGTGGGATGCTTTTGACAAATTGGTCTTTTTTGACATTGTCAAAGCATTCGACGGAGACGACAAGTTTGGGTGTCAGAAATTTTAAATCGAGCAAGTCGGGTGAAAAGTGGTAATTCCAATCAAACGGGATGATCTCATAACTGCCGGATGCATAGACCGCTACGAGCTGTTCCTTGCCGGAGTATTTTCCCAGGTAGACACCTTCACCGGTTGCGTTGAGGCTATTCTTTTTACGGTCGAACCAAACGCGCTGCGCCTTTAGGGTCGAGGCGCCGACCAGCACGCGAACGATACTGTCGACTTTATGCGGTGTGATTTCGGTACCGACCAACTGGCGTTNNCCTCGAGAGTGCCTGCAGCTTTGAGAAGCGGACTCGCTTTGAGGCGCAATTTAACTTTTTCAGCTTCGCTGTTCGGGTTGACAGTGAAATAAAGTACGCGGCTTCCTTTGCTTTCCTTGGTCACGCTGTACATTTTATTGCGAATGTAGGAGTTGAAGGTAAAGCGTTTGGCCATCACGGGGCCATCGCGACCATCACGGTAGAGGAGATGGTAGACACAGCGTTCATCGTTGGCAAAGAACCCGGCATGCAGAATATTTTTGCCCACAAACATCTTCTCACAGACCCGATGGACCATGAGGGTGCCATCTTCGGCTAGGCTGAGAATTTCCGAGAACTCCGAAGCCAGTCCTAAACTTTCCGCTCCTTTGAGTGCGGTGCCGATAAAACCTTCTTTGCGGTCCAGGAAAACTTCGAGATTGGTAGCTGCTGCTTTCGCAACGGAGACGGGGACGAAAGAACCGATCTGAGTTTTGCGGGGGTAGGTTTTGCCGTATTTTTTGAGCAGATCTTTAAAATAAGCGACACAAAACGCGGTTAAATTTGCCAAATCGTGTTCAACATTTGCGAGTTTGAGACGGAGTTCTGCGATGGCAGATTCGGTCTTTGCTAAGTCATATTTGGCAATGCGTTTGATGCGCAATTCGAGGAGTTTTTCCAGGTCAGCTTCTATGGGTTCGCGAAAGAGTTGATCTTTGTAGGCCTTGAAGGCTTTTTCGGTGATCGCTAGCACCGCTTCCCAACTTTCCGCACCTTCGATTTTGCGGTAGATACGTTGTTCCACAAAAATCTTCTCAAGCAGTGCCATGTGCAACTTGTCTTGGAGAACCTGGCGGTCATGCTCGAGTTCCTGACGGAGCAGCTCTTTGGTACGATTGGTCGACCGGATGAGGAGTTCACTGGTACTACAAAAAAGCGGTTTATTATTGGCAATGACGCAGCAGTTTGGCGTGATCGAAACTTCGCAGTCGGTGAAAGCGTAAAGACCCGCAATCACTTGGTCGGGGGACGCACCGAGCGGCAAGTGGACAAGGATCTCGATGTCTTGCGCCGTGTTGTCTTCACTTTTCTTGATTTTAACGACACCCTTGTCGTTGGCCGAAAGAATGGAGTCGATAAGACTAGTAGTTGTCGTTCCGAACGGCAGTTCACGGATACAAAGGAGACGGCTATTGGTGACTTCGATCTTAGCGCGAATCTTGACCCGCGAGCCTTTGCGACCATCTTGGTATTCACCAAAATCAGCAGTTCCGCCACCTGGGAAGTCTGGGAACATTTGGGGTTTGTAACCGCGCAGGACGGCGATCGATTCTTTAACCAGTTCGCAAAAATTATGCGGGAGAATTTTGGTTGCTAAGCCGACGGCAATACCTTCGGCACAGAAAAAAAGCAGTAGAGGAAATTTGACCGGCAAGACATGGGGTTCTTTGGCGCGACCGTCGTAGGAAGCTTGCCACTCGGTGATTGCGGAGTTAAAGACAACCTCTTTGGCAAAGGTCGTCAACCGAGCTTCGATGTAGCGAGCTGCGGCAGCTTGATCTCCCGTTAAGGGGTTGCCCCAGTTGCCTTGCGTGTCGATCAGTAAACCTTTTTGGGCCAATTTCACGAGGGCTTCACTGATCGCCATATCCCCGTGCGGGTGGTAGCGCATCGTATGACCGATCACGTTCGCAGCTTTATTGAAGCGGCCATCCTCCATCTCGGAAAGAGCGTGGAGCAAGCGTCGTTGCACGGGCTTGAGTCCGTCATCAACGCCTGGGATGGCCCGATCTAAAATGACATAGCTTGCATAGTCGAGAAACCATTCGCGATACATGCTGTCGACATCAGGGACTAGAAGTTGGGGAGTGTCGCCCATACCTTACCTCAAATTTTCCATAATAAAATCTTGTCGATTCTGCGTGTTTTTGCCCATGTAGAATTTGAGAAGCTCCCCCGGCCGGGTTTACTTCTGCAGAATGACGGGTTCCAGTTTCATCGCTTTGCCGATGAACTGACCAAATTCATCCGGTGAAATTTCACCCAAACCTTTGAAGCGAGTGATCTCAGGATTGTTAGTGCCGAGATTCAAGATGGCTTTTTGTTTTTCCTTCTCGTCATAGCAATAGAAGGTTTTAGATTTGTTCCGCACTCTAAAAAGAGGGGTTCGCAAAATATAGACGTGACCTCTTTGCACGAGTTCCGGAAAAAACTGTAAGAAGAATGTCAGCAAGAGCAAGCGAATGTGCATCCCATCTTCATCGGCATCGGTTGCGATCACAACCCGATTGTAGCGTAGGCTGTCGATCGATTCTTCAATGGATAGGGCGTGCTGGAGGAGGTTGAATTCCTCGTTCTCGTAGACGATCTTTTTGGACAGTCCAAAGCAGTTGAGCGGTTTACCACGGAGGGCGAAGACCGCTTGCGTCATCACATCCCGCGATTTGGTCAAGGAGCCGCTTGCGCTGTCGCCCTCGGTGATGAAGAGCGTCGATGCGGCGCTACTGGCGTGTTTGGAGTCGAAATGGGCGCGACAGTCCCGCAGTTTTTTATTGAAAATGTTGGCTTTCTTGGCGCGTTCATTGGCCAGTTTCTTAATNNACTGTTGAATTTTTTTCAGCAAAGCGTCACGCACTTGCGGGGAACGATGGAGGAAGTTGTCGAGTTCCTTGCGCAGAAATTCTAAGACAAAGCTGCGAATCGTCGGTCCTTCCGGACCCATATCGGCTGAACCAAGCTTGGTTTTCGTTTGCGATTCGAAGACGGGTTCAATGATGCGAATGCTCACGGCAAGGATGAAGCCGGAACGGACATCGACCGCTTGCAGATCTTTTTGGTAGTGGTCTTTGAGCGTTTTGACAATGCCTTCCCGTACGGAGGAGAGATGGGTTCCGCCCTGTGTGGTGTTGGCACCGTTTGCGAAAGAATACTGAGTCTCGCCATACTGATCACCGTGGGTGAAGGCGATTTCAAGATCTTTAGAGACCAAATGGATCACGGGATAACAAATTTCTTCCGGCACTATGCAGGAATGCAGGAGGTCGAGCAGGCCGTTTTGCGAGACAAAGGTTTCACCGTTGAGAATGATTTTGAGACTGCGGTTGAGGTAGGTATAGTTGCGGACCATCTCTTTGAGGTGGTCGTTGAGAAAATTAAAACCCGGGAAAATTTTTGCATCGGGCACAAACACAATTTCGGTGCCATCGACTTCCTTGGTGGCGCGCANNGAGATTCTTTGACTAAATTGCCACAGGAGAATTCGGCTTCTTTGATTTTTCCATCGCGGAAGGCGCGCACGATGAAAGACTCGGAGAGCGCATTGACGGCTTTGGTTCCGACGCCATTCAAGCCCACCGATTTCTGAAAAGCTTGGGAATCGTATTTACCGCCGGTGTTGATTTTGGAAACACAGTCAATCACTTTGCCGAGGGGGATCCCACGTCCAAAGTCTCGGACGCTGACCCGCGGGCCCTCGACCGTGACGCTGATTTCTTTGCCGTGTCCCATGACAAATTCGTCGATTGCGTTATCGATAATTTCTTTGACGAGGATGTAGATGCCATCGTCGATGGCACTCCCATCCCCAAGTTTGCCAATGTACATGCCGGGTCGTAGGCGGATGTGTTCGCGCCAATCGAGTGAGCGGATGTGTTCTTCCGAATAGTTCGTTGTTGGCCGGGCCATCGTAGTTCTTTTCTCCTTAAAATCCTGGGGCCCTTTTCCTCCGCCTCTTTTCGCCCTCTTCGCGGAGCTAGGGGGAATAGGGACATCAGGATAAAATGGGCTATAACAAATATACTGAATCCACACAGGTTTGCGAAAAAAACCTGCGCTCCCCTATCGTGAGGGACATGGCTCTTTCGCGGATCATGGCGTATTCGCAGTTACGGAGGCTCTGGATGAAAGCCGCATTGATTTATTCCTATGGCAGCCCCGACGTCCTCGAACTTCATTCTGAAGTTAAAATTCCAGAGCCGCAAGCCAATGAGGTTCTCATTCGTGTCAGAGCTGCCGGCATCAATCCTGTGGATTGTAAGTTGCGCAAGGGGGCATTCAAACTCTTCACAGGGTTTATGTTTCCCAAAATTCTGGGTTTCGACGTCGCAGGCGAAGTCGTAGGCATCGGTAATCGCGTGAGTCATTTCCGCATCGGAGATGCCGTTATGGGCTTGCTGCAATCGTTTAACCAAGGCTCTTATGCCCAGTTTACCGTCGCAAAGCAAAATATTCTTGTCCAAAAGCCGAAAAACCTCTCTTTCGAAGAGAGCGCCGCCGTGCCTTTGGCGGGACTTACGGCTTTCCAAGCTCTAAGTAAAGGCGGGATTGAGAACGGCATGCGCGTCCTTATTTTAGGGGGCGCCGGCGGGGTTGGTTCGTTTGCGGTCCAAATTGCCAAGACATACGACTGCACGGTCACGGCCTCGGCTGGTCCCAATAATCAGCTTTTTTTACGGGAGCTTGGTGCAGACTTCACCTTCGACTATACCTGCCAGACGGTTGCCGACCTCGATGGTAAGTTTGATATTGTCGTAGATGCCGTGGGTCGGAGCAGCTTTGCGGCTTGCCGGCCGATTTTGACTAGCCGCGGCTCCTATATCACTACCCTGCCGACCTGGACCAATGCAGGTAGTCTCCTGTTCTCGCCGCTGCGCGCGCAGGCTGCCAAGGTCTTCCTAACCCGCTCGAGCCATAGAGATTTGCAAATTTTGAAAAAACTTATCGAGAAAGGGCGCATCCGGCCCATCATCGATCGCAACTACTCGCTGGAACAGATTCGCGAAGCACACCTCTACGTCCAAGCCGAGCACGTGCGAGGTAAAACTGTGATCACTATGCCCGACTAGCATTTTTAAATAAGGGAATCATGGAAAAGCTCAAACTTATCCTTAAGAAGGCGCTGGCGGAATCTGCTGTACAGGTCACTTTACGCGTTGGCCAAGAAGGCGAGATGGTATTTGGGCATTCCAAAACGGCACGTCTCGCGGATTTTGGAATGGCCGATCTGGCCTGGCTCGAGGGACTCTATAAAGCTTTATTCCCTCGCGAGGGGCTCGCACTCCGTGCGGGCGACTTGGTACGTGGCCAGTTTAGTATTGTAAACGTGGGCAAAGTCTATCTGATTGCTGACCCGCATCCGCCCAAGGCCCTCTATCTTTTTTTCCCACCGAGTGGTGATCTCTTGAGCCAGGAATTTATGAATGGGCTGAAGGCCACCTATGCGCCTCCGGTCGTAGAAGCCCCTCCACTTCCGCCGCCAGCACCCCTAGCAGAGCAAGGCATGGATATTTTTGCGGAGGGGCCCACCGTCGTGGCCACTATGAGCAGCGAAATGAAGGCGGTTAGTCCATCGCCAGCGCCTCCGGCAGCGCCCCCTCCCACCCAAGCAGCGCCTCCGCCAGCGCCCGCCGCACAGACCGTCCCTCCGCAAGCGACGGTG
>PLEQ01000203.1:545-3234 GCA_003136475.1 Deltaproteobacteria bacterium | reverse complement strand
TAGTTATATCCATGTTATGTAGCATATGGATTGCTTCATCCGTATGATCATTTTTTGGCATTATTGCAACTAATGAAAATAAATCAGTAATGGAGTATCCAACAATCATACCGATCCCAGTTTTTTTAAAAATTTCAGTCTCTTCACTGTCAGATGGTTTTCTTTTCAATTGGATCGTTGTAGTAACTTTCCCAAGGTTAATAGACGCTAAGGATGCACCATAAAATCCGATTAATGAAATTAATATCGCGGAAATTATTTTAACGTAAATATATCTATCACTGATTAAGGCCGATATTGCTAATAATCCTAAAAGTAAGAGGAAGGGACTAAGCAAACTAATATATTCAAAGGGTTCATTTCTCAGCCCGTATAAACCGAAGCAAGCTAGAGTTCCTTGGGNNTCCTTCATTTTCCTGAACGCTCACCAACGCTAAAAACAATGTCCCTATAAATGAAATCAAAATCAACGTTGATAATTTATTATTGGTTATGGGTGTTCGCATATCAGAGTAAGTTGCGCTCAGCTTTCGTTCAAGGGATTGGCTAGGCGGATGGGGATTTCGTCCTACTGCCCCGTCTGGCAAGATATACCGATCGAATCATACCTGCAATGACTCCAAGCAGCGCTGCAGCAGGACCAGTGAAGAAAAATCCTAGTAGCGGTCCATCGTTGACCTCAGGAGCCCAGTACAACGGCCCATAAAATCCGAAGGCAAAGCCAATAATACCCATAGTTAGTCCCCAGAGGAGCGGACGCAGCAAATGCCAAAAACTGCGTACACCGATCAGCCAGAGGATTATAACTGCGACCAAGTAAGCAGTCGGGGCGGCATACAATGCATAGAGAAAATCCATATGGTGTTGATAGGGAATCTAAGCAACAGAGTTGGCTACGCTTAGCGTTCGCTCAGGTGAGTGGTTTGGTCTCTCTGGGTGGCTGTGATACGGCATTGAAAAAACGTTTCTCTGATATTCGACAATAGGTGAATGCCAAACCAAGTGCTACATATGATAGCGGCCAAGCATAAAAATGTAAAAACGGTGTCAATATAATAATCTCAACTAACACCACGGAATATATAAATAATCCGGATGTCAAATAACGTCTTCCGCGTAGCATAATTATAAATAGAATTAATGAGAGCAGTCCCGATAGCGTTCCAAAGAAAATCGGGAACTGGATGATTTCTTTGTCTGAGATAATCCATTCTGTTATTTCAGAATAAGTTCTATCATCGTATGTTGGTGCTGTGGCAGGGTAGCTCTTCACTAGCATTATTAAAAAAATGGCCGCACACAAAACTGCAGCGAGTATGTTCGCCACTAATAGAAACAAAACTTTTAATACTTTTGGCATCCATTTTGGAGATTTCTTTTTAACTTTCTGTATCAACCGAATAAGAATTAAGTAAAGAATCCACCATACGAAGATATTAACAACGATCGCAATGACCCTACTTACTTGATAATTGGCTCCTATAGTATGAGCAACGATAGCTCCTGGAATCTGAATGAAACCTGAAATTAATCCTCTTACTGCAATAATAGGGATCAATGGGCCATCTTCAACAGGACTGGTACATAATAATATGAGTAAGAGTGCCTCTGTCAGCACGGCCAAGATCAATGCTAGTATTGGAGTGATCATTCGCTTGAATTTCATACTTCCTAGATCGTTTCTAAACAGAAGCTTCTCACGAAACTACAATGACTTGTGGGTTAAAAGAATTCTCAATTCACAACCACTGGTTTGACGAAAAGGCGGACACTGAGCCACCCGATGAAAATCGCCAACATCATTCCAGTGTAAACTACGCTGGCGATAAATGCAGTTAAATGAAAAGTCGATACCTTCCGTTTTGGATATAAGATAAAAACAAGTGCAGTTGTGAGAAAGGGGGCTAGATAGAGGGCATACATTCCTTCAATAAATCCCAAAATAGATACAATAAATGAAAAGGCAGTTCCGAAATCCCACAATAGAATTAAGAGCACTCCAGTTAATATTGAGAATAAAATTCCGTAAGTTATAACGGGGGGGCTTTTAATTTTCAAAATCCGCATCCTTGTGTACACGCAGTAAAATCCAATCGTACCGACTATAGCAGTCAATATCGGCAAGCTTTCAAATATTAAAATCCGAAATCCATAGATGAAATGTTCTCCCCAACTGAAGGAACTAGTGCTCAGTTCTATTGCGCTCATTTCTTAATGAAAGGTTACTTATTATTTAGTTTAATGACTCTATAAACGTAGTGATAAATCATCATTCCACTTGAGCCACATTTTGCAAAGTGGCGAATAAGCATAAAACGGCCATTCGTAACCAGTGTAATACCCATATCCCATATAATCAGAGCAAAACCATTCTCTTGGTTTAGGTCCATACGCTGCCAACTTTCCACGAAAAGAGTCGGCCTCAGCGCAACCANNTGAAAGGAGGTACAAACCTACTATTGCCGCAACTACTGCAACGATAAACTTTATACTCTGGTGGATTTTAGACATGTTTCAGAGTCACATTACACATTGGTTTCCCTAGCGGCCTATAATATAGGTAACAGAACCTGCTTGCCGATGCACGATTGCGGCGTCAATCACCATCCCAATAATCACTCCAATGGAGTAGGCGACGAGATTTTGCCGTGAAAAGACATGGCCAAGGAATAGATGGCCCAGTGTAGTG
>PLEQ01000203.1:0-538 GCA_003136475.1 Deltaproteobacteria bacterium | reverse complement strand
TGTACTTCCTAGGAAGAAGGTGGTGGCATTGTTGAATATCATCCCCATACCGAAGAAGACCATCAGAGCCCAGAGGACATCACCGGGATATTTCCCAAGAATGGAGGGGAGTGCCACTGAATACTTTCTGGAGGCAAGACCTGCCGCCATGGTGACTAGAAAGGCCAGCAGATACCAACTCCTCACTCTGTGTTGGCTAGTGAAGATAATCTGCATTGAGGGGAATTAATGGAATGGGACGGGGTACTCATTAAGCGATTCTATAAAATCATCATTTTTTAACTCGATAATAGGCATATTTTCCATGCTGACTACTCGCCCTGTACCAGAAGTGCTTCCTTCAGTCCAAATTTATGTTGTATCAGATGCGCTCGCATTAAAAACAAAGCCAAGGGTGAAGAGAGCAGTATGCTCCAAAATATGAGGACAGGCCATTCGCTGTACATTGGTCGTTCAAGGCTCCAAAGCATTACCCCCTTGCCATCCTCTTGAGAAGTATTGATAAGTAGTGGTATTTTTTTTGCTTGTATCAAGCCCT
>PLEQ01000363.1 GCA_003136475.1 Deltaproteobacteria bacterium | reverse complement strand
CTCTTCAGGAGTCATTTTTTCTTTGTCTTTCTTTTCTGTATTTAAGGGAGCATCTCCAAAGCCCTCTCTTCCAGCACATAAGATCGGAGATTTTAGAAACAGAAAGAGACAACACGTGAGAACAGCTAGCGGATATAGATTCTTAAGCTTTTTTTGCATAATAATTTTTGCTCAATTTTGACTTAATAAATGTAGGAAACCAAGCCAGCATCCTTCTAGCCTAGTATTCCCATCGCATCGAGTCCGAACTGTTCGGCGTGACCTGGAAGCAAGCAAAGACTGCTTACTATTGAGGCGGCGTACTGGGCCTTATCCTGCTGCGCTATCGTTTGAAGAGATCTTGCCGCTAACTGCGTTTCGGAGTAAGTCCAGTGAAGGGAAAGCCTAGAGAAACGCTTAGCAGAAAGGCCTGAGTCCGATGAAACGTTACCACGATTTAAATGAGCAAGAGCAGGAAATTCTTATAAAAAAAGGTACTGAGGCGCCGGGAACNNGCAGCTTCGATGACGAGATCCCTGAAGCCGTAGAGCGGAAGCCTGATCGCGATGGGCGACGTACCGAAATTCTATGTAAGCAGTGCGGCGGACATCTCGGGCATGTTTTTCTCGGCGAAGGCTACACCGTAAAAAACACGCGTCATTGTGTAAATTCGCTAGCCATGCGCTTTAACCCTGCTTTGACAGAGGAAGGCTACGAGCGGGCTATCTTTGCCGGAGGTTGTTTCTGGGGTGTCGAACATTTGATGAGGCCCACACCAGGCGTCATTGCTGTCCACTCCGGTTATATCGGAGGTCGAGTTGCGAATCCGACTTATGAAGAAATCTGTTCCGGACTCACAGGACACGCTGAAGCAGTTGAAGTTCAATACGATCGAAAGCAAAGCAATTTTGAAATCCTAGCCAAACTGTTTTTTGAAATCCATAATCCAACGGAGAAAAATCAGCAAGGCCCCGATGTAGGAACTCAATATCGATCGGCAATTTTCTATCTGAGCCCCGAACAAAAAAAAATCAGCTCCGAGCTGATCCAATTCCTAAAGAAAAAAGGTCTCGCTGTCGCGACACAGCTGAATCCTGCTAGCCCCTTCTATAAAGCCGAAGCCTACCACCAGCACTATTACGAAAAAAATGGTAAAGAACCCTACTGTCACAAATATGTGGAACGTTTTCCAAAGTAAGCGAGATTTTTTCAACCGCAAAAATGTCGAATGACGCTAAGAACTTTTTCTTTTAAGTGGCTAGACAAACATAATTGGAAAAACAAAAATGAATACCAAAGTGTAGAACATTTTATAAATAAAATAGATTGCTGCTTTCCGTATGAAGATTTGATAAAGGCCAAAAGACTTAATAGACGAAGCGATTGGGATTTCAGATGAATGTGTATTTTCGGTAATACACGAACTGGTTAGAATTCCTAAAAGCGTAAAGATCAATAAGGAACTGATAGTTGGCCCAGTGGCGTATCACACGATCTGCCGCAGTAGCCGATGACTTGGCTCGAGCAATTTCCGTCAACTTTGATCATCCCACTCAAGAATTGATGTGGGGCGCTCCGGGAACAATGCTGGCTTCGCTCGCTCTGTACAAGGATACAGGTGAACAGCGTTGGATCGACCTTTATCGCAAGAGTGCGCATGCGCTCGAAAAGACGTTCACGCATGACCCAGAGCGAGGGTGCCGTCTCTGGTTGCAGCATCTTTACGGCAACGAGGCCCAGCTGATCGGCGCAGTACACGGATTCTCCGGCAACGCTTTTGCGCTGATCCAAGGAAGGCAATTTCTGGACACAGAGCTATGGCTTGGCTTGACGCGTGATATCGCAGCAACGTTTCACACGACTGCGATGCACACAAAATCGGGTGTGAATTGGCCCCAATGGGTTGGGGCTTCGCAACCAGGCCATACCCTGATGCTGGTCCAGCACTGCCATGGTTACGTGCTTGGCTGAGCTGCCCGAGCCGATTGACGATCTTCTCATAGCGGGGGGCGAGACGATTTGGCGAGCTGGCCCCCTCAAGAAAGGCGCAAATCTCTGTCATGGAACTGCGGGCAACGGTTACGCATTCCTCAAATTGTATAAACGCACGGGCGACGAGAAGTGGCTCGCCTACGCACGCGCCTTCGCCATGCACGCAATCGCCCAAAGCGAGGCCGATTGCGTTGCCCACGGGATGCGTCGTTATTCATTGTGGACGGGAGACCTGGGCTTAGCCGTCTATCTCTGGGACTGTCTAAAAGCCCACGCTGCGTTTCCAACGTTAGACGTTTTTTGAAGACGAACAGCTGATAGCTTCCTAGTTTTGCTTAGAGCGTTCACACGATACGACCGAAAGACAGAGTATTATGCCGATTATTCCCTTGACCGACTTAGAGGGCCGAGGTACTTGATCGCTCTGGTTCATTCGATGAGCCAATTCAAAGCCTTTAACAAAATAAAGATTTAAAAGGATAAAGCTGCAGAATCTGTTTTCTCTGGGGATGCTACTCATCCGGAGGTGCAAATTTGGGGATTAGCCTTACTGCACAGCTTGGTTCAACAAGGCCGTGCCTGTCGCAGTTAAAGCACTCTTAAATGAAAGTTCGCGTGTCCGATACTTCGGCTTATATCTATTTAAAGATTTGGTCGAAAAGAAGCAGGCTTACTTTCAAGCTGAAAAAGCAGCTGAAGACCTTTTAACGGATTCTAATGGAGAGGTTCGATATTGGGCCTTACTTTTATTTCAGTCGCTCGTTGAAAATGGACAATCTCAAGACAAAGCCGTTAAGGCGGCAGAAGTAGTTTTGGTTAATCCTGAAGAACACTACCTTAACTCGAACTTAGCTAAAAGCCTCCTATACTAAAGTCTCTTGCCGCTGCCTCCTTTTACTCGCCATTCGTCATATTTTTTTTGAATTTCTCTACCACTATGCAAATTTCTAATAGACGATGGCTGAAGACATTCCGTAGTTTTCCGCAGCCTGTTTTTAGGCAATCCCCGCTTTCTAGTGTATGCTTTAAAGACAAGTTCCCTACATTCTTAAGTGACAGCATCGGATCANNATAGTTCCTTGGGTTTGGCTTGGGCTTTTTAGCTGCGGAAAAGAATCCATCTTAGCGCCTGAAACGCCCAGTCAAAAGTTTGGATCCGTTTCCAATCAGTTGGAACCGAATGTTTTAAACTTGCCATTAAGAATCCAATACAATGTCATAACCAATCTTCATCCCGCTACTCTGCAAGCACTGGTGGATTCTTTGATTGGATCCGAAACATCTACCAAGAAAAAAGCAAAGATCATTCACGATTGGATTGCCAGCAATGTGCTTTACCCCATTGACTATGTCAATACCAATACCTATCCATCGACGGATCCCTACCAGGTGCTTGCGACTGGCCGGGGAGAGTGCTGCGGCTATACAACTTTGTTTTATACCATGGGTAAAATGGCAGGATTGCGAGTGGCTGGAGTAACGGGAGCTCCAAAAAACGATCATATCTGGAATGCAGTTTACGATAACAATCAATGGAATGAGATCGATGTCACTTGGGACTCTGGGTTTGTTTCCGGCAACACTCCAACATATATCTATGCGACGACTTACTTTTATATTCCTGCGGCGAAGTTGTCGACCGTCGTCGATCATGCTTACCAAGCCAACGGCACATACAATTTTGATGAAACTCTTGATTTTTCTCAGGACAGTTGCGGATTGGATGGTGTTTATGACGAACACCGGCCTTAGAACACTTCTTCTTGTTATGAGTTTGCTGATCAGCACAGCTGCAACTGCTAAAACCATGCTGCAGTTGAATGCCATCACCGGGGCCCAAACAACCCGACCAGCGTCAGTGATGGTTGGCTTAGGTGCCGTCGGGCAAGTCCAATTGCTAAATTACGCACCCTTTCTTGGTATCGATGCGTATGAATACAAAGTTCAATATCTTGATACGACACGCTACTACCTGGATCTGAGCTTGGATGCTGGACTCAAATATTATTTGAATCTTGATTTTCTCAAAAGCAATTTCTTTTTTGCAAGTGCAGGCAAGGCCACGGTGAGCTATGGCGAAGCGAAGGATACGCCATGGCGTTTTGGGGGCGGTGCAGGGATCGTTTTTAACAAGTTCGAACTGGCGATCGGCTATTACCAGTACCTCAATTACAACCGCAACCTCTACTTGGTCAAACTGGGCGTGGAGCTATTTTGAGTCGCAAACGAATTGGCTTAATTGCCGTTTTAATTTTCACGTCAAGCTATGCTCAGGCGAATATTATCCGGCACTACCTGCTGGAACCTTATGCGGGCTATGGACAGGCCACTAGCGATGTTGTCGCGACTCCGTATGCAACTGTTCCCGTACAACCAGGGCAGACAATCGCCAACTTTCAGCTGACTGGATTGGGATATGGCATCNNCCGTCTTGGAACCGAGCTAGATTACTACGGCCTGACTCTAGCGGGTGATTATTTCTCATCATCCATTTCTGGAACGGGGCTCAGTGAGGTTCCGGGTCAGTTTGGGATCAAACGCAATCTAGCACTCACTACGATGGGGGTCTTGGTGGGCTGCCACCTTCCCACAATGCCCTTGCGCTTTTGGGCAGAATATCTTTTTTACGCGGTTGGCTCTGACGTTAGCGATTATAATCACGGCCAAACGGCAACCGGTCCATCAAGCTACAAGATTGGCATCGGATACTATCTTAATTCCTACCTAACCATGAGCTTAGAATACGCGGATATTTCCCTCAGTCGGACATCCTTTAACTACCAAGATTTTACCTACTTCTACGGAAAGGAAGATGTGCGTCTTGCAATGTTCACTATCGGATTCGATTTCGGCGCGTTTTTTCGGTGATCCGTGACACCCAACTCGTCCCGAATTCTCAGGCTATCTGGTCTCCATATGTGTTAATGCCACAGTGCACAATCGCGAGCGTCTACATTTGACGCTTGGCTGAGATGAGTCTAAAATATCCGATTCACGCAGGTCAGATTTTTAAGTCTGAAATATCGAGAAGCACTCGAATGATCGCTGATCGTCATTCCTCAAAGTCTCCAAAAGACCAACGACGAAATTCTTCGACAGCTGACAGCCATCATAACTCGTTTAAGCGCCTAATATTTGAGCACTCAATGATCGGCTTTAGCCTTTTGATAATCATCGATAGCTTCTAATCATATTTAATTATTTGACATATTTTTAACGGGTGCTAATAAGGAGGCACAGCTGAGCTCAGTTCAATGCATACCGGAAGCATAGCTGCTTCGGTTTTGATAATAGCGTCAGTTAGTTGTTTTTTTATACTTTTGATCTATGCGTATGTTATCAGTCTTTTTAAGAGGTTTTGGATGAAATTGATTTTTCAAAAGTATCTCAACTATACGATGTTAGTGTTCGCTTCGCTAAGTTTCTCTTATCTGGCCCACGCCGATTATTTTCAATATGACTCCTGCCAGCAGATCCTACGAGATGGAATCAAAGACGAGCTTGCCTCAAATAGCTCAAAGAAGCATCGTCTTGTGAGACACCATCAGTTCTGTTCAATTGCAAAAAAACATAATCTCAGTACATCTAATTTCGATCAATTTTCCAAAGCTTATGTACAGCAAGTGGAATCATCTAACAAAAGCACTGATGCTGGCGCCAGTGGTTCCTATATTGGCGTTTTTTCCGCAGAAGCGGATTATTCAAGTAGCAATGTTAACTCCTCAATGAGTGAAAGTGAAAAGGTAGAATGGTTGAAGAAAAACAGCCATCAAGTCATGGACTATTTCAGCACTAACTGTGGAAATTCCTCATATGAGGAACAACTGGAAACAGAAGCAAACCTCATGACTAGGATTGCTAGCTCAGTTATCGTAAATAATTGGCGAGAGTGCATGGTGGAGAAGAATGGTGTGTTTGCTTACCCTATTTTTCAAGATGAAGATATGCTGCTCTTTAGCGTTCGCGTAGAATACAAAGCTAAAGGCGCTCACTATATCAAAAATCTTGCCATGGAATGGTTCGGAGATAATCTTGATACAATTACTGACGATGAGAACATCTTCAGAAAGACAGGAAATGGCCGTAGAGCTGATGAACTGCTTGCTCCTATAAGAGTTATTTACAGCGGTGCCAATATTGAAATCCCTTTAAAAAGGGAGGATAACAAGAGGAATGACCTCGTTTGGATTCATACAATTACTGATGATGAGTTGACTGCGTCGTTTTCATTCAAGTTGCCAAAAGTGCTAGGATTGGACCTAAAGGTGGTGAGTGTGAACCCCTCCCAGGAACGTCTCTGTTTGAAACTACAAAAAAGAGCCCTACTAGCAGGAGCTATTACATATAGAGAATATGAGAATTATGTGTCTTCAAATTTAGTCCCCATTCCTCAAGCGGATGATGATTGGGAGAACACCTTAGAGGTTTCTTGTCGCGAAATTAACCATATGAACAATAAAAAATAAAAGAGAATAGGAAATTGATCTTTTAGTTGTGTTAAAAAATAGCAGTCTGTGATATTTCATTTTGTGAGAGAGAAAAGGTAAAAAAATGAGGATTAAGAGGGTGTCTGGTAAATA
>PLEQ01000463.1 GCA_003136475.1 Deltaproteobacteria bacterium | reverse complement strand
TTGATTTGCAAAACTTCAGTTATAAAGATGGTTTATCTTAGTATTTTGTTTGGGAAAGGAGTTCCATGAAGCTGTTGCTTCGTCAGCAGCTTGTCCAGAGTGCCGAGAAAGGACTGCGTCCGACGTTCGACACACTCTTTGGTATACCAGGCCTTGGTGCGCGTTGCGATGAAGTTTGGCAGTTTATAAAGTTCAGGATGAGGGGAGTGAAGATCCAATCCTACACCACCCAAAGCCCCTGAGCTTAGAAGTGAGCTGATGCTGGGGAGATCAAAAATCTCCTCGGGAGAAGTCGACACGACGAGAGCACCTCGCGGCAAGAGTGCAAGCCGTTCGGGATTCATAAGGTGATGTGTCTCCGCATTCAACGGCAATACGCAGGCTAAGATCTCGGCTCTCGCTAACAATTCTGCCAAGGCGACTTGTTGCACCTCAGGGCTGTTCACAAGCGATCGATTGTAGACCAAGACTTTCATACCCAGAGCCTGGGCCATGCGTGCAAACTGCTTGCCGATGTGCCCATAGCCCAAAATGCCGAGGGTTTTAGCCATCAGCTCAGTGCCCAACACTTGCTCGTTAGCGATCTCCGTCGCCATCTGCGTAACGAGAGCAAGCTTACGGGCAAGCGCCAGGAGTAGCGCCAGTAAGTGCTCAGCTACAGCGGTTCCGGTATAGCCACGGGTGTTCGAAAATTCGATCGCCTTTTCCTGACAGTACTTAAGATCGACATATTCCATCGCAGTGGTAGTCGCAATCACAGCTCGCAACTTAGGCAAGCCTTTTAAAACTTGAGCAGAATAGTTGCCATAAGTACATAATAGGACCTCGGCATCGGGATGCGCTGCGATTGCCTCCGTTTCGACCAGTCCATTTTTCTCAGCCAGCACCAAGTCATGCTGAGGATTCGCAAGAATCCACCGTTTTAAAACAGGATCCGAAAACTTTTCATCAGGGTTGATTAGCAAGATTTTAGCCATGTGGTTGAATTCCATAATTAGTTAGAAGGCGGAGACAACACAGTTTTACTCTTTTGAAAGCTCGTTAAAAACCTTTATTATGATGACAATCGAAGCATCTTTTTTAGACATCAGATGGTCAACCTATGGGGCGAAGGCAAGATGTCAAAATCGGAACACTCGAGCTTGAGAGCGCGGTTGATGCATCAAGGGCAGGATCTTAATCAACCGATCGCAACAGCCTTGCAAGTTAAAGCTGGATCGAAGGAGCCCTAAGGTTTAGGACTGTTTTTGGAACCACATCAAGGTGGGTACTGCTGGTTTGGCTGCAATGAGACCATGCAGCTAAACGATCTTAAAGAAAACTCCATATCTGCGCCCTTTCAAAGCATAAGTTTGGTGTTCTTAATGAGATCTTTCGACGCATGACCTGGAGAGAATAAGCGGCAGAACTCGGCAGATTTTGCAGCTTTAGAAGTCCTGGCAAGCTGTTTTACACTAGTCAAAGATTGCAAGTATGGCCGCTACGCTTGCTTAGGTGTTCCCGCCTCAATAAAGGATCTTTATGATAAATACTAAAAAACAAAAAATCGCCTATTGGGTCTTAACTCTAGCTGTTGTGGGATTGATGGCTATGTCGGCTGTTGCGCTCCTCATCCCACTACCCCAAAATGTTGAGGGTATGCAGCATCTCGGCTATCCCCTCTATTTTTTGAAAATCTTGGGTACTGCGAAGGCTCTGGGAGCGATTGCCTTAGTCTATAAACGCTTCCGCACTCTGACCGAATGGGCTTACGCCGGTTTTACGTTTACATTTCTAGGGGCGTCCTATTCTCATTTTTCAGCAGGTGAGGGAATCGCTAAGACTCTTGCCCCCTTAGTGGTCTTGACGTTGCTCGCAGGGTCTTACCACTTTTGGAAAAAGGTGTGAGAGTTAAAAAATGAATTGTAGCCATAGTGCCTTCAATTGAGTTCCCACAGAAGAATGATGGGGCGCCTTCGCTGACGACGAAGCTGCAGGCGTCGACGAACATTGCGAAGCTGAAGGCGTTTGAGAAAATTCCGATACTGAAGGACTTACGCTGACAGAAACACTCACTGCTCTTGTGGCGTTGGCGTCGGGGGAAGCGCTCGCGACACAGTCATCCTGGCAGGAACCATCACCATCTCCATCGCCCGTTCCGTCAGTCCCGTCACCACCATCAGCGGTTCCATCGCCATCTCCGTCACCGCAATCCGCTGTGCACCCGCGTTTCGAGTTCAAGTCCTGCATAGGGGAGGAACTCGCTAAATGGCTAGCCTGACTGCCACTTATAGACTCGAAAAGCATAATATAAGGGTTGGACGACTTAAGCTCTTTTGCTAAACTGACCGACGATAAAAAAAACGGCAAGCTGTAGAAACTAGTCAAAATAAATCTAAATCCGGTTCTTCTAGCCATGAAAATATCCTTCCTGAGTTCAAGCCAATATGACGAGTGCATTTTTAGGCGCTTGAGAGTGAGGATTTTCTAAGTTGCGTTGCGTCTTAGACGGACTTAGCTAAGGATTCTGGAGAGATTGAGATTCCAAATTTTCATGCTATCTCAGTTTTGAGGGTTGCTTCTTCGTCAAAGGACTGGCCTTCTGATTCTTTGAAACCTAAGATGTTGTATACTTCGATAGAAGAGTGAATACCTTTCATCGGAATAGCGCCCAATGCAGCGACGACAACGGCATTATCAATCTGACCAAGAAAGCGTTTAGAAACAAGAATCTGTCCATTCTTAGCCTCACCACACAAGCGTGAGGCTAAGTTGGCGACGGTTCCAACGATCGAATAGTCCCAGCACCCTTCGGCACCGATGCCTCCGATCGTTGCGTAGCCCGAGGCTATGCCCGCACCGAATCCTAAGTTATGCTCGGTACGCGCCCATTTATCACACAACTGCTGAAGGATAACTTTCGAAGACAAGGCCATTTCAACGGCCTTCAAACTCGGGTTCTCAATTTCGACGGGATCATTGAAGTAAACCATAATACCGTCACCTGCTACATGGCCGATAGAGGCCTTGTAGAACTTCACCATTTTGGCTATCTCCGTATAATACTCCTGCAGTATGGCCATGACATCTTCGGGTTCAGAAATTTCAGCAAGCTCGGTAAATCCGCGAAGATCCACGAACATAACTGTCACATCTTTGCGATGCCACTTGAAAGGATCTTCAACTTTGCCCGATGAAATCAACTCAGCAACCAGCGGAGTGAAAAAGCGTTTCATACGATTCAAACGTTCTTTTAATTCCAACTCTCTTTGCATGGTTTCTTTGCGAACAACAGCTTCCTTAAGTTCGCGAGTCACTGCCGGTAAAAGGCGGGATAAATTGTCCTTCATGATATAGTCTTTGGCACCAGACCGCATGGCCTCGACGGCTCTGTCTTCTCCGACATCACCCGATACCAGGAAGAAGGGAATTTCAGAATCAAACTTGCGTACAATCTCAAGGGCCTCCATTCCGCCAAATGATGGCATATTGTAATCTGAAATAACGAGGTCCCATGTTTTCTTGTTTAGAGCCGCTGTGAGAGCCTTCGCGTTATCAACACGCTCATATATGATTTCAATATTGCCTTTGTCAAAGACGCGAAGAATGAAAGACATATCATCTACTGAATCATCGATAATCAATAGTGAAAGAGGCTTATTCATAGGCACCTCCAAGTCCTTAAATCACCACTTTGGCTCGAGCACGAAAACTCGTACGCATTTCTTTCGCGACACGAAAGAAACCTCCCAGATTGAAACGGCACCAGAAAGAAATTCTTGAGCTTTAGTTCTAACCCACACTTATTGTCGAATAATGCCCATCTATCAATCTACTAGGCTGGTCTAGGGTAGCGGCAAAAGATCCAAATAATTGAGATAGATTTCCTTTCCGGCGATCTAGAGAGATGGTGCTCAGAGGAAAATACTTCCCAATAGAACTTATGTTATCGTTAGATACGGGGCGAACAGTGCGATAGCTCTCTTCTTTCGATAAGCTATCGTGAGATAGGAACTTCGTAAGTATAGAGGAAATCGGCTATGGGTATTAAAAATAAAAACACGCAATCGGGTAAGCTAATCCAATTTTCGAAAGAGTTTTTAGATTTGACCAACGGTGGTGGTGAAATGGGAAAACTTATGCGGAACGTAAATTGGAGTGAAACCGCAGTTGGTCCGTTTGCTACTTGGCCACAAAGTCTCAAAACGGCCCTTAGTATTTGTCTGGGCACCAAATTTCCAATGTTTGTGTGGTGGGGAAAGAATTTGACTGTTTTCTATAACGATGGATACATTCCGTTTGCCGGGCTTAAACATCCCCAATTTCTCGGTCGCCCGGCACGGGAACAATGGGCTGAGATTTGGGATGCCTTAGAGCCTCTAACGGACCAAGTGATAAATACAGGGCGTGCGACTTGGGCTGAAAATATGCAATTGTTCATGCGCCGCAAAGGTTTTCTTGAAGAAACCTATTTTACATTTTCCTATAGCCCCATTTGTGATGAAAGCGGCGCCGTGGGCGGAATCATTAACCCTTGCCAAGAAAGCACCGAGCGTGTTCTTAGTGAAAGACGACTGAAAACGCTGCATTCGGTGAGCACGCAAGTCGCTCAAAACATCCTTGAANNATGCTCGGAGAGAATGCTTATGATATGCCCTTTGCTTTAATCTATTTCACCGCCTTAGAAGGTAAAAAAGCCGATCTCATCGGCGCGTACGGAATCAGGTCGGGTGCCCTTTTAGCGCCTCAAACAATCGATTTGACGGATTTAAATCCAGATCCGTGGCGTCTCAAAAATCTCCTTCTTGGCAAGCGAAGCGAGTGGGTTGTAGGATTGCGATCGCTGGCTTTCGAGGATCTCCCCGCAGCACCTTTTGAAGAAAGACCGGACTCGGCCTACGTTCTTCCTCTTATTCTATCAAACCAGGAACAGCCCAGTGGCTTTCTCATCTTAGGTATCAGTGCTAGGTTGAACTTCGATAATCCCTACCAGAATTTTTTGGAACTGATCGCTAACCAAATTTCTACCAAAATTTCAAACATCTACGCTCTTGAAGAAGAGAAGAAGCGTACGCAAGCACTCGCCGAACTCGACCGCGCCAAAACTGATTTTTTCAGTAATGTGAGTCATGAGTTTCGAACCCCACTGACGCTGATTATGGGACCGATTGAAGAGATCCTTGCCAAAAACCGAGCGCAACTGGAACCATCTTTATATTCTGAGATCGAAATGGTGCACCGCAACGCTTTGCGGCTCTTGAAACTCGTCAATACTCTCCTCGATTTTTCCCGCATCGAAGCCAATCGTGCTCAGGCCTATTATGAAGCGATCGACTTAGCGTCGTTCACCAGTAATTTGGCCAGCGCCTTTGATACTGCGGTACTATGCGCCGGTTTGAAATTGATCATCAACTGTCCACCGCTACCCGAAGGTGCTGTTTACGTAGATGCAGACATGTGGGAAAAAATAGTCTTGAACCTGGTATCCAATGCTCTGAAATATACTTTGGAAGGAGAAATTAAAGTTAGCTTGTTAGCAAATCAGGATGCGGTGGTATTTACAGTTCGTGATACAGGGTCCGGGATTCCGAAAAATGAGTTGTCGCAAATTTTTCAACGTTTCCATCGTGTTCAAGGTGTCGCGGGTCGCAATCATGAAGGTACGGGGATTGGCTTGGCACTGGTCAAGGATCTGGTAGCCCTACACGGCGGCACCATTAGCGTAGAGAGTGAAGTGGGGCATGGCTCAACTTTTTCGGTGAAGATTCCCTTTGGCGATGAGCATCTCCCGAAAGGTCGAGTTTCGAAAAGCAAAGCCAAAACNNCCCATATTTTTGGCAACACTCCGTATGACAAAAAAACGGAGCTGCCAAAGGATGAAGAGAAAGCCTTTCGGAAACGCATCGTGCTGGCTGACGATAATGTAGATATGCGCAACTACATAGCTAAAACTTTGTCACAAGAGTACGAGCTTATCATTGCGACCAATGGCGAAGAAGCCTTTCAATGCGTTGAAAAACACCGTCCTGATCTGGTCATTTCGGATGTCATGATGCCGGTTCTAAACGGTTTTGAACTTCTCAAGAAAATTCGGAGCACTCCGGACTTAAAAATGACTCCCCTTATTTTTCTTTCGGCAAGGGCGGGTCAAGAAGAGAAAACGAGCGGCGTCGGGGTAGGGGCGGATGACTATTTAGTAAAACCTTTTTCTGTGATGGAATTGAAAGCTCGTATTCAAACTCAGCTTAGTCTATCAGAAATGCGGACAAATTTACTGCGTGAACTGGCCGCAGCGAATAAAGAGCTGGAGTCATTTTCGTATTCCACATCGCATGATCTTCGAGCTCCTTTGCGAAGCATCGCAGGTTTTGTTGGGATTCTCAAAGAAGATTTCATAGGCGAGTTCAGTGAAAAAGCTCGGAGTCATCTCGACCGTATCGAACAGGCCTGCACGCGAATGTCTAAACTCATCGATGCGCTATTGGAACTTGCCCGTTATAGTCGCGGCACTCTCGAGAAAAGCAATATCGACCTGTCAGGCGTCGTCAATAGTATTGTTGATAACCTTTACAGTTTGGAAAAATCGCGAAAAATCGTCACCAGGATTCAAAGTTCGGTAAATGCTTATGCTGATCCAAGCCTCATACAAATAGCCTTGGAGAATCTTATGCGTAACGCTTGGAAATATACGGGACAAGCTGACCAAGCTTTTATTGAGTTCGGTGTTAAATTTGAACCAAGCGGCCCGGTCTATTTTATAAAAGACAACGGAGTGGGCTTTGATATGGCGCATGTCGATCGACTGTTTCAGCCCTTTGAAAGGCTTCATTCCGCAAGTGAATTCGAAGGCACAGGCATCGGGCTAGCTACGACCCAACGTATTATTCACCGTCATGGTGGCAAGATATGGGCTGAAGGACAGCTCGGCAAAGGCGCCTGTTTCTATTTTACTCTTGCCTAATCAAAACCGAGCGACCGCTCACTTCCTTCTGCATAAAGCACAGCCAGACAGTCGGTTTTGCGTAGAGCTTTGACAGAGGGAAAATCCTGTTGAAACTTAACAGTATCCAGGTCTACACTCAGGAGCGATCTTCAAAAGGGCTCTGCGGAGGAACTAAGAGACAACCCCTCGACCGGCCAGGGTAGACGTTCCCTTCGACCTGCCTCGAGCGAAGCACAGGGATTAGGAATGACGATATGGATAAAGCGAGTATCTATGGGTTTAGAAGAGCGGGATTGGCAACAATTACGTGAGCAAGTCTGTTTGAATCCTAATGTGATCCAGTTGAATGCCGGATCCTGTTCCCCAATTTCTCGAGCTGTTTGGGACAAAACGCAGTATTGGCGGGACTTATTGGCACGCGACCCCATGTATTTTTTGGACCAGTGCGCTCAGCCGGAGATCGAGCATTCCAGACAAAAGTTAGCTGATTTTTTTTCCTGCTCGGCGCAAAATCTTCTGTTCTTTCCTAATATTTCCCATGCCATCAATTTGGTGCTGCAAAATTTCCCCTTTAAAAAGGGGGCGCGCATACTGACAACAGGTGAAGAATACCCGCATTATTGGCATCTTCTGAAGCATCTTGAAACGACTCGCGACTGTCATTTCGACCGCGTGACAATACCCTTTGCCGATCAAACTCACCTGACACCGGAGAAAATTTTAGACCTTTTCATTGCGCATCGCAGGCCTGAGACACAAGCTATTTATATCAGTCACGTCTCTTGTCAAACAGGCCTCGTCTTACCCGTCGAGCGTATTTGTGAGTGGGCGCAGCGGGAAGGCCTCATCACCATCATCGATGGCGCTCATGCTGCCGGAGCTGTCAGCGTCGATCTCAAGGCACTCAACTGTACTTTTTACGCTGCAAACCTTCATAAGTGGATGATGGGTTTGACCGGATCGGCTTTTCTCTATGTCGATGAACACTTTCGCTCACAGCTACGTCCGTTCTGCTGGACGAGTGAATGGCCGATAGCTCCCGGTCAAGCTGATAAACTAAGCGCCAACGGAGCCAGTCACTTTGTCAATGCCTTCGAATACCAAGGCACACGGGACCCAAGCCCCTGGCTTGTTGCGAGCGATGCGATCGCCTTTTATGAAAAGGCTCCTCTCGTTCAAAAAANNCCAACGCTACCTTGCGCTTCGTGCTTTTTGCATTGAAAAAATGGAGGCACAGGGTTTTAAGCTCATGAGTCAACCCGATCCGGAGCTTGCTTCCTGTCTGACATCGTTCTATTTGCCAAATCCCGTCGAACCCTCGAGGGCCCTCAGGTACTTTCGTTCAGAGCACAACCTAGACGTCAACTTCATGCGTTTTGAGGATGGCAAAGTGTGTCTGCGCCTTTGTCCAAGCTGGTTCCATACCCAAGACGAGCTGCAAGAAGCTGC
>PLEQ01000001.1 GCA_003136475.1 Deltaproteobacteria bacterium | reverse complement strand
GACGGCACATGAGACGACATCCCAGAACAAGCCGCCATTTTTCATGCGTTTTCGGATGTAAGTTACGCGGTGTTTTCCCTCGAGAGTGAGGATGACGGATTCGGCGATGAATTCATCTTCGGGATAAGTTTCGTGGCTAACAAAGTCAAAAGCGCTCATAATTTTTCTCCTAAATATAATTTTAAATGATCTCTACATTGGTGTCAAAGGGTTATTTATTTCCATTTTGTTTGTTTCTAAAAGTTTAACACATATTTCTTTAAATTTGCTATCTGCAAAAGCAACGAGTTGGGATTTTGTGTAAGTATTTTCTGGTTCAAACAAAATGCATTTTTGATCTTTAATCTTATCGTGATATAAGCTACAACGCCATCCATTGCCTTTTTTATAATCTGAAAATTTGATGCAAAGTTTTTCTGCATACTCGAAGTTCTCTTCGATTTTGACTTTGGTTTTGTTTTCGATCTTCCATTTGGCGAGAGCATTTGGCCAATCGGTTATTTCGCGCTTTCGGCGAGGGCTTGCCAAGATGTAGGCAATTGCAGCCTGAACGTTTTCGATACTGCCTTTGAGTTTGACGCAAATATCGAGTTCGGCTTGAGAAAGAAATATCCCTTTGCAGATTTCTATTTTCGAAGAAAGGTCATCAATCAATCCATCATCCGAAAAAGAAGGGACTGAGGGATGATCTTCTTTAAATCTGATNNTGGTCGGTTGGTGGTCGGTTGGTTATTCGGTTGGTTATTGTTTTTACAAAAACGCTCTGTAACCCATATGTAGCAAGTATAATGGTTGGTTAAACTGTTGGTCGTCTTTTTGAGTAGTCCTGCCTTTTGGAGCTTCAACTGTTGGTTACGGAACTTATTTTCTGTAAGAAAACATTCGCTAGGACTTTTGAGTNNAGGTATATTTTGGCATTTGGAAAAAGCCCATGTAACGAATTTGAACATATTTTCACATTTAAACCAGTCATTCTCACGGAAGTATTTAGGTACTGGGGTTTCGAAGTAATAAGGTATTTCAGTCATGATACTCCATAAATTCGTTGCGGACTATTCTATGGAGTGTTATATTGGCAAGTACAAAAGGTTGCCTTTCGGTGTGACTCCATTGCACACTAAAAATGCCTCGATTAGACGTCGAGGCATTTTCATTTAGCAAGCTATCATAACGCTCAAATACAAAACAATATTCTTCTTTTTTATTCATTTAGATTATGCCCTAAAATGTCTATCCTGAATTTTCCATCAACTTCACATTCGAAGAAATTGACTAGATTTAGAAACATTAGAGGGGATAAGAGATTTCTAAACATGGTAGGGGACATGAGATATTCTTTACGGATATCTGTTTTTTTAATGATAAAACGCATTTGTTTTCCCTTCTTATTCCAAAGTANNTTCCAAAGTTGTATGTAAAGAAGAGCTGATTTAGGATGGCTTTTAAGTACACGCATGAAATAATTAAATGGGGGGAAGTCGTTGTAATCTTTCATAATCCTCGATAAAATTTGTTGTTTTTTTATCAGGGGAAAGCTATTTTAATCCGCACAAATATTAGCTATCCCTGATGTTTATAGATAACTCTTTGGCCTCCTGGATTGATAATGTTTTTGATGGTATTCTATTCTCTGGGAGCACTTAATTGGCGTTAAGTGCTCCACTTTCATAATATTTTTTAAATTTTAATTGCAACAAGATTTACTTTTTCTATATTCTCATATCAATAGGAACACTATGAGGGAATATGAAAGAAGTTTTGAGAGAAATGTGGATTGCGTTAAAAACCATTCCTGTTTTACATAGCTATTTGATAGCTTTCTGTTTTTCTTTTATTTTTGTTTTGGTTGTTTTAACTGTGATATCTTGTTTTTGATCTAGCCAATCATATACCGTGATAGCGCCACAGGTGTATTTTTCTATTTCGTAAGCAAGTTTTAACGTGGGCATAAGTCCTTGTCGTAAAATAGCATGCATTGTTGATTTGCTAATACCTAATTTNNGGTTTTCATCCATTCTGAAAATATATTCATTTTTTTCCTTTTTTTTGTTTATTTTTGTGTACTTAAATTCGGAATTCCGATAAATTGTTGAACATAACACAACAACGTGTATAAAATCAACAGGAGAATAGAAAATGAAAGAGAATACAATACAAGAAGCGATCGCCAATATTGCTTCTACATCACAATCGCTTGAAAAGTTCTGCAATGACCCGAAGAACTATAATTCTGGGGGCGCAGAGATTTTAGAGAGAATGAGCTGGGAGCTGCATAAGCATTCCAATGACCTAAGAGCGCTCCAATATATGTATGGGTTATAATTATGAGCGCATATTGGGAGCAATTTAGTCATGATGAGATAATGAGCATGCATGGCATTGATCTAGATGACACAAATTTGGAGCGAGAATATGTTGACACAGATTTGCAGCACTTTGATGATTGCAACTGTGATAATTGCATGGAATGCTTAGAGCTTTCATGGAAAGACTTTATGTGAGAAAAGGGAGGGACCATCCCTCCCCCACGAAAAAAAACAATAGGAATGTTAACGCCAATACTATCAAAAACGTAATTTAAGGAAAATAAATATGTCACAATCAGAAAATATAAACGAGTTAGCCACGGCTCTTTCCAAGGCACAGGGAAAGTT
>PLEQ01000089.1:362-2541 GCA_003136475.1 Deltaproteobacteria bacterium | reverse complement strand
GTTCTAAGGGGACTCCAGGAATTGCTCCAATTTAACTCGGAGGAGCCTTTACAGATTCCTTCATTCCAGAGTGAAAAAGATGCTTTGGCATTTGATGAGACGCTTTCAGAAGGGGAGTCTATTCTTGATGCCTACGAGATTTCAACTATTGATCTTGTGAGGAACTAAAATGAAATGGATTTTATCCCTAATTTTTCTATCTTCGACTTTCGGCCAAGCTGAATCCATTCATGTTGAAATCAGTCCTACTGGTGCGGGGTACTCTCAATGGAAACCCTCTCAGTATGAAAGAGTAACACCCTACGCTAAGGACTCTGATAGGGCGGCGCAGGCGCGTTTGAACGAACAATATTCTTACCAACTCAATAGAGACCTGTGCATACCAAACCAACTATGCAATTTTATGAAAGAAGGTGCAAAGGATCGTCTGCGTCGCGATGCCCAAAAGGAAGCACATCGCGAGGTGGATGGCTTCGGTCAAGTGCTTACTCTGGAAGTAAGCAGCAAGGCATCCGAATTGACCTCCGCGAAAGTTCAAGCTCTCGGTGATTTACGTAAAAATATTGCTATTGATGTGGAGTCCTATAAATCCCATTTTCATTCTGTCCATCAACCTGTCGCTCAAAATGAAGCTCCCAAAACCGAAGATCTAGAGAAAGATAAGCAAACTGTAAACGATTGGGTACAAGCTTCCAACACTGTTCTTCTTGCAGACGAGGATATCAGAGAAGATATTCGAATCCAAATGGAGGGTTATCCTTATAAAACGGCTATTCAGACAACAGAGGGCCAAGCTCTTCTCAGTGCTTATCGTTACAAGGAATTTGTTCGAGACCACATTTCTAAGGAGGACCGTTATTTTCGAGAAAAAAATGAGATTGTAGATCATGCGGGATATGCACTCGATATTGCGGATCTCTATTATTTAGAAAATAACACAGAAGAGGGTGATTCCGCACTGAGCATGGCAACAATACTTTTGGATCTAGCTGTAAGTTTTGTGCCACAGCTTTGGGCTGCTGACTTAGGTCGGTCCATCATAGAAAGCATCACCGGTCAGAATCTACTTACGGGGGAAAATCTATCTGAGCTTGAACATAGTTTAGCAGTTATCAATGTTATCACTATAGGCTTTGCTAACAAAATATCGAAAGGCCTCAAAGTTCTTGGGTGTTTGATTAAGGGGAAGGCTGTTGAGCTAATTAAAACTAGCGAGAAGATACTTGAATCTGCGAAGAAATTCGGAGCTTTCAGTGCAGGAGATACAAAAAGCTATACCGGTCTCGTTAAGAAAATAGGTGGGCATAGCTCTAAAGACATAGTTCAATTTGAAAAACTCAAAGTTGGACTTACCGTCGAAGAAATCAAGGGGGCAAAAGTGATTGGCAGCGCCATGAAAGAGGATGTAGGTCATAGGTCAGCTTCTTATATGTTAGATATAGCGGCAAAGGAAGGGAAGGTCACAAGTATTCGAGGTGATTATGATGGCGTTGTTAAGAATCTACTTCAAGTTGAAGGCAAATTAAATGGTGACAAAGGAATTTTTGAATGGATTGTTAGTGCCAAAGGACTAGAACATCAAAGATTCATAAAGGGCGGCAGAATGACCGGTTTTCCTAATCAAAACCCTAATAAAATACCCTAACTAAATTACTAGGAGAAACTTGAAATGAATTTAACTATTGATAGACAATTTGGTAAACGGATAATCGATCTTACTTGGCCAGAGGTAAGTTTTGCAGTTTCTAAAGGGTGGATGGAACCGGGAGTGGCTGTTGACCTTGCTGTAAAAGCATTGGAATCGGATAGCTATTCACAGCAAGAAGTTGAATTAGCAGCACTTGATTATTCAGACAAATATGGAATTGTAGCTATATTGGAAGCATTATCTCCAAATACATATGCTGTAGACAATGACAAATGGGCCAAGGTGTTTGTCACATGGTTATATGAGCATCGGTCTGAATTAGAAAATCCTATTCAATCGTTGGAAATGTTATGGGCTGATTTTGAATACCCTGAATCTATCGCACATTTCGCCAACCAATATTCACCTAATGAATCCCATGATAGAAATTTGGTTAGTGAATGGAAGCGTTTTTTGGACAGCGAAGTATACTCTGTTCTCGTCCAATCAGTCTAAAACCCATAAGAGCTAACGATTTTCAAATCCTTGACT
>PLEQ01000089.1:0-347 GCA_003136475.1 Deltaproteobacteria bacterium | reverse complement strand
GGCTGAAAGAACATCAGTTGACAAGTAAGCGCCCAGTAAACCCCATCTGTTAACTCACGATTTTCTTCGATATCTTAACCCCATCTCAAATTTGTATGGGGAAAAAATGACATCCATCACTTCTAAGCAAGCTCTATTTTGGCAGCAACATGTGGAGGCGCATAAGGCTTCACGTCTGTCTCGTCGAGTCTATTGCGCCCAACATGGGCTGAAAGAACATCAGTTGACATACTACATCGGTCGACTCGGAAAGCCATCATCGAATAAAACAGCGTTTGCGCAAGTAGTCGTAGAAAAGACCTCAGAGCCATCCATTAAGAAGCCCTTCATGGCTCGCTTGATATTCA
>PLEQ01000492.1 GCA_003136475.1 Deltaproteobacteria bacterium | reverse complement strand
GGAATATCGAACTCCGTTATCGTCCAATGTCGCGGGAATGTGAGGAGACGAAAAGAATAGGCACTAACTGCCAAAAGACCCGCTAGACCAAAGGTCAAACAATGCAAAAAGATGAACTTATCGTTAGATAATCTCTTCTTCGTCTTTGATATCTTCAATAGAAGCGTCATTCAGAGCCTCTTTGAGGGGAGCTTTTTCTTCAGGAATGCGCTCCTCAGGTTGCTTGCTCTCTAGGGAAAAGGACTTATTACTTTGTTCGAGAGGAGCCGCTGCTACAAATTGCGGTTCGGTTGGGACAAGTAAATTGTATAGCACCGTAATACCGTGTTGAAGCTCGTCTATCAGGCGAAGGGCCATATTTTTAACAACCTGATAGCCAAGTAGAATGAGCATCGCTGCGAGCAGGCCAAAGGCGGTCGGATTGAGTGCGCCAGCCATTCCTCGAGCAAGGGTGACCTGTTTTTGGGTAGAGTCCAAAACATCAATGGAATGAAAAGCTAACCAGAGGGCGTCGACCGTGCCAAGCAAACCGGTGAGAAGGACCAAAATAGCGAGCGTTGGTAGAAAATGAATGCGTGTCTCAAGGCGCGGAAGAAATTCTGCAGTGTGCTCTTCGATAGTTCCCTTGACCGTTGTGGGATCGATATCTTTGGCCTCAACCGCTGCCAGGGAAATTCTGGGTAGGGAGGTTTTTGAGACACTTCGGCAAAACGTCATGGCCCGATCAAGATCTTTTGAGGCGAGCATCTTGCGTAGGTTATTAATAAATCCTACGAAGTCCACGCTGTACACAAAATAGAGCGCAATTATTCTTTCAAAAGTAATGACGGTCGCTATAAAAGCTAGAAATACAATGAGCCAAAGGTACATATTCCCATTTTGGAGTGCGATCGCTAGTTCTCCCCACATCGGGTACAGTCCTTATAAAGAGATTTCCGACTAGAATATTATAACTAATTTGCGAGCTTAAGGTAATAGGGAGGTCTTATCCTAGAACTGGGACGGCATTTGCATGGAGGTTTTAATAGAAAAAAAACTCTGGGGACAAATCGCTAAAAGACATATACAACCATTAGGCTTTAAGTTAATACAAAATAAAACTGATAGAGATGGATCTTTCTTATGGAAAAACTAGTTCAGTTTGACAAATCGCTATTTCATTTCATCAATAGTAGTCTTTCTAATTCGTTGCTGGATAATTTGATGCCTTTTATGAGTGGTCCCTATCCTTGGCTCATGATCGCAGTCGGTCTTTTTTTATGGGGCCTCTACGAACAAGGACGATGGTTCTTAGGGTTTGCCCTTGCCGCTCTATTGCTGGTTTCTCTGAGTGACGTTATCGCTTTTCGAGTCATCAAACCAAGCGTTGAGCGTTTGCGTCCCTGTTATGAACTCAACCACTTGCGATTGCTAGCCGAGTCTTGTGGAGGCCAGTTTGGTTTTCCATCCAATCATGCTGCAAATGCCATGGCACTAGCTCTCTTCGTTTTCTTCTGTTTTCGGAAGCGATCCTTGCTGCTAATTCTCGTGGGATTTTCTTTGATTGTTGGCTTTTCCCGCATTTACTTAGGAGTGCATTATCCTGGAGATATTTTGGGTGGTTTGGGTTTAGGGGGTCTTTTGGCCTGGGCCTATTATAGGCTGCTTGGCAAGTATTCTAAATATTTCCACTCAAGTTAAAAAGAACTCGTGGTTGATAGGAAACTGCCCCGAGTGCTTCTGTATAGAAAACGCCTAGCACCGAAAAATTTGACAGGACCAAGGTGCCGGCCCCCATGACATCTCCCCCAAGTGGTAAGAGAAAACCTGCTCCGGCAGCTGAAAGCCTCGATTCTTTATCCCATCTTCCCGTAAAACCTAGGTCGTAAAACAGTTTAAATCGCAATTTTTTAAGGAGCACGACACTGTCGCCCAACCAAGGGATTGGCAGGGGTGTCAAGGCTTCGACAGACATGGCATCGATGTAAGCTGTTCTCTGCAATTGACTTTCGTCGATTCGTAAGCCGGCTTCTGCGGGGTCGTTAACACGAAAGAGTGGGGAAATGGACTGCAGGTTCTTCGCAAATAATCGGCCGACAAATACACTAAGATTGAGCTGAAATGACGAGCTTGGTTCAAAGGCAAGGGTTGGATTCGCAATAAGGCGTTGGTATACCGGGATGTCACTATGATTGCCGGGTGAACCTTCAACCGAACTAAAAAGGGTTGGTGTCCAGGTCCATATTCTAAAGCCATCTAACTTTACGCCTACTAATAGCGATTGATGTTCGGTTTTGGGTTGCCCGACGATGCGCTTGTTATTGAGCATGCCGGTAAATGTTAAAGAGTGCTTTTTGATGTTCACCGTCTTGTCTAAGCCAGCATTGCTTAACTGATTGCCATAGTAGTCGAGCGAAGTTGAAGCCCGGAATTTGGAGTGGATTTTCGCGATGTTTTTTTTATAGTCAACTTGGTAGGCGCCCGCAGAATCGGTGGGAATCACCTCAAATTTGGCATTGATTGAACTTTGGAGATATTTAAAGACGGCAATTTGCACACCAAAACTCGAAAGCTCACCAGGATTTCTGAGAGCTAATGGCGCCCAAAGAACCGTGTAGCTTTGGTCTGAAAATGTATGACCAGCCCCTGGAATGATTTCAACCCCTGCGCTGTCGCTGGAGTTTTCAAAACGATCCAGCTCGAAAAATTCGTGGTTAGGATCCAAGTTTAGCGTTTTAGGCTCGAAATTTGTTAAAACATCCGTGAGTACCACGCCCTCTGGGTTGGCGGGTGAGTCGAGATAGAAAGGCTGTTTTTTTGCGTCTTCGCCTTGAATTTGCAGAGGAATAGGCAGGTCTGTGTTCTTTCTAAATTCCACTGTGGTTCGCCACGTATTGCTGGCAATACGTGTTTTGTCAAAGCGCAACATCTCCAGTTTGGCCCATTCCTTAGCGGACCACCAAGTGTTGAGTTGACTTGCGAGATTTTTTCCCGTTCGGGACTTTGGTGAGGCCTGTCTGAGTTCACTAAGAAATAGCTCAGGTGAAATTTCTTTGTGAATATTATTTTGGGTAAACTTGCGCAGAAAGTGGTCGAATTTTGTTGGGCCCATCGCATATTTCAGTTGTTTTAAAGCAAGAACATGTTTGACGTAGACAGAATCGGTAAAATGCACGGTATCGTTTTGTTCTTCAACATCTGCAAAGGTGTTTTTTTGAAAGAGCCAAGAGGCAGAAAAATTTAGAAATTGGGAGTAGCTAAATTCAAAGTAAGAGAAATCGCGATCCCATGTATTGAAAATGTTGGCCCGCCGTGGGTTCTTGCGCAGAGCTTCGGCAGTGGCGAATTCAGACATGCCCTCGATGAACCAATTCTCCTCTGGGGTACGGGCTTTCAAAGCGTTGCCATACCATTGTTGTGCCATTTTGGAGGCAAGGACCCAATATTCCCAGTTCAAATATTTCTTTTGCAAAGACTCGAATATTTTTTGTCGGGGTTTATTTATGATAATGAGCCCGGGACTGTTTTTTAAGGGTAAGGATTCGCTTTCGATGAGAATGAGAGATTTGCTTGGAAGTGGGCCGAACATGAGATTAAAAAAATTGAAAAACTGTCTAAGAGAGACCTGGAATTCTTTGCTGATTTGCTGGCTATAGACGCGTAGATTATCCTCGGACGTCGACGGGCTAAGGTACCGACCTGCGCGAAAAAGCACAAACGACAAGTCTCGACCGTCCACTTCGAGTAGCGTGAGTAGGGGGCGAAGGTCTCGGCTATTGGGACCGATTAATGTCCAGCCTGCGGGACTAGCGATGCTTGCCTTGAAATGAGCGGGAGCTACACTCGGTCGTGCATCGATGCGATCGGGACAGCTTTGGAGGGGCAGTGGGAAGGCATGGGTGTACAGCCATTCGTGATGATTGGCTTGTATCAAGCGGGTTTCAAAGGATAACGTGATTTCCTGACTGCGGTCTTTAGTAAATCTTAAGATAGAACCAGTTATAATGGACTTGCTAGATGATAGAGTTTGAAAGCGGAAGGTCTTCTTGGTTTCGGGCTGCGAAGAGTCAAAAGCTTTCAGCCTTTGGATGAGCGAGCGATTTTGGGTCACAGTTTCGGAGATTTGGCTGGGGAGAAGAAAGCAAACATCAGCAGTGTTGGTATTTTTTAGAAAGCGAAAGGTTCCCCGGAGAATGCTCGGTTCTGCGTTGCTATCTAGCAATACTTCGGCGGAGCTCGTTATGTGCGGAAGAGCAGCCTCTGCAGCATAGCTCTTGCCGGGCAGGGCATGAATAAGGCACAGGAGTGTCAAAAATTGCTCGCGGAATGCATATTTGTGAATCAATGGAATCAATAACTTTACTCTGTCACGATTGCAGTCACTCATGATTATTTCATAGAATAGGCTCATCAGTTAGTTTTGGTGAGCCGTGTATTCTAGGATTTGGAGTGTTAAATGTTTCAACATCCCTTACCTAAGAGAGTTCGGGCTCTGGTGTTAGGTGGCGGAATTCATGGTGTTGGAGT